>NZ_JBFRTU010000141.1:0-235 GCF_041474275.1 Vibrio sp. 10N.222.52.B7
TTAAGTTCGCGTACTTCTGCGAAGCAAGACGAGAGCCTTCCTCAATGGTACGGCGCAGTGGACCTTGGATTAGCAATGCATAGACGATCAAAATGACCACGCCAGCAACGGGAACAAACACAAGGTTTCCAGCCATTAACCAAATTAGCGCTAAGAACATCAGTGCGAAGGGGAGGTCGATTAACGAGCCAATGGTTGCAGAGGTAAAGAATTCACGAATGGATTCGAACTCTTG
>NZ_JBFRTU010000141.1:994-1302 GCF_041474275.1 Vibrio sp. 10N.222.52.B7
GAAAGCACCGACAGAAGCAGGCTTCGCTTCCATACGAATCCCCAGTACTTTACTGAACAGTTTGGAGGAAATGAGAATATCGGATTTCTTACCGGCAACGTCAATGAAGTAGCTGCGCATCAATTTGAGCAGCAAATCGAATAGGAACACGACAAAGATACCACTTGCCAGCACCCACAAAGTTTCAAAGGCGAGGTTGGGAACTACCTTGTCGTACACCAAGCGTGTAAACATCGGCGCGGCAATCGCGAAGATGTTGATAAGAATGGAGGCAATCAACACATCTCGGTAGATGTTTTTAGATTCCC
>NZ_JBFRTU010000141.1:2056-2385 GCF_041474275.1 Vibrio sp. 10N.222.52.B7
TAGATGTTTTTAGATTCCCAAATCGTGCTCCAAAACCAATGCCCTTTACGTGTTTTTAGAACTTCTGGTGAACGTTCATCATAACGGAACTGTTTCTTTACCAAGAAGTAGCGGCCGATGAATTGTTCTTTCAGCTCTTCGACAGGAATGATGATTGGCACCATTCCGCTTTCCGCAGTAATGATTTCCGCTTCTTGCTTCTCTAAATCGATACTGTTGAGAACGCACGCCTCACCTTGTTTAAGTAGTAAGACCGCAGGCAGTATCAGGTGAGGAATCTTTTCTAAGTCGGAACGGTTTTCTTTTGCCACTAATCCTGCTCGTTCAGC
>NZ_JBFRTU010000141.1:3175-7279 GCF_041474275.1 Vibrio sp. 10N.222.52.B7
GGGAATAGGAAAGGGGTTAGCTTTCCATCGGATAGTGGTAGCCCATTGATCAACGCTTCGGGCGAGTTAGCTAACCCGTAATACCGGCTAACGTAGATCAGTGAGTTCAATAGTGGATCTTGCATGTGATATAACCCTTACAACTATTTATCAACAATGAAGCCTTGGAACACTTCTACGTAGTTATCAGACAGAATATCTAGCTGAGTCTGAGTTTCTATTCGAGACGCGATGGTGGTGACGCCTAGGTTGTGAGCGGTTCTAGAGATCGACGTTAAGGTAAACTTCTGTTTTTCGTCATCAAGGTTATGTGTGAACAGGTAATCTAGCTTCACATAGCTTGGACGGTATTCGTTGATGTAATCCAGTGATTGGAAGTTACGTCCGTAGTTATCGACACCAAACACCGCTTCAGCGTTGCGAATGGTGTTACACAAAAGTGCCGTGTAGTGCGGAACGTTGATGAAGCAGTTTTCTGGAATCTCAAAGTGCAACAGGTGAGCGATTGAAGCATTCTGTTCAAGCGTCTTACCGATCCAACGGATGAAGCTTGGTTGAGATATACTGCTTGGCGAGAGATTAATAGCGACTGGGCTGGTTACTTCTTTTGCATTGAGCTTTTCAACCATCTTCTCAATAACGTATTGGTCGAGAATGTGGCTCATTTCAAGCTGTTCTAGCGCGTATAGATACTGGTTAGCACCGTAACGCACGCCATCTTTTTCAATCGCAGAGAACACCTCTTGGTGATACGTTTTACCAAAGGCATTGTTTGCAGCCTGCAAACGGAAGGTAATGAGGTCGTTGATGATCGCTTCTTCAACCAACATACGCCATTGTTGTTTGCCCATCACTGCGCCGTGATCGTCTGCGGTTACGTAGCCGTAAGCAAGTTCTCGATTCGCCTTGGCACTTGAGAGTGCGTTATCCACCAGCGACATGATTTCAGTACTGGTTTTACGCTTGTTGCTGTAGGTCACACCAAGAGCAATATGTGGATTCGCAGTGCCTGTTGGGTCTGAACCTAGGCTCTGGATACAGTTTACGATGCTGCTCGCGACAAGTTTCAGTTCGCTCTCATCAATGTTTGGCATGATGAAACCGAACTCGTCACTAGAAATACGAGCGATGGTGATATCTGGAGATGAAATTGAAGCTTGCAGCTGTTCAGCCAGTTGATGAACCAAGGCATCACCTTCTTGATAGCCCTTTTCATCGTACTCTTCACTGATAAACTCCGCTTTAAGTACCGCTAAACCACCTAAGCTCGACTCCTCTAACCATTGAGTTAACTGAGACATGTAGTAAGCACGGTTACCTAGCTGAGATACAGGGTCGATATATGCTCTTTCACGTAACTTCTGAGCTTCTTTCGCTTGGTTTTTAAATGCCAGTTCAACTTGAGTCGACATGTGGTTGATACCATCGACAACCAAGGTGAGATCTTTTGTCTTTGGACGAGCCAGAGGTTCGCCAAACTGATTCTTGGCGATCTGATCCATCTTGGTAATGATCAACGAGAGCGGGCGTAAAGCGCGCTTAAGGATCCAAGAGATAGACACCAAACCGAGCAAGAAGATCGTGCCAAATATGCTCAGTAAGCGGATGAATGCTTGCCAAAGTTGATCGTAGGCAGGGCCTGGGTGACTTACGATCTCGACCTCGGCCAATTGCATCCAGCCACTGGTGATCACGCGGCGGTCATGAACAGGCTCGAACAGGTTTAGGTTGGTAAACCACTCTGGTACGCCAGTTGGCTTTACAGGGTATGAGCGGAGAATGTCTTCACCGCTATCGAGAAAGATCAATCGAACGACTGAGTAAGAACTGCCATCAAACAGGGCGTTGATAACAGACTCCACTGCCACCTTGTCCTTTTCTTCTAGGTAAGGGGCGAGAGCCAGTCCAACAGTATTAATGGTATTACTTACCTCAGAGCGTTGCTGCTCCTCTAAGTATCCACGGGTGGTATTGAATTCGATCATAAAAACTGACGTCATCAGCAGTATGAACACTGCAACCATCCCGACCACAAGCTGTTTATATAAAGTCATTGTACCTACTCATCGTAATTGATAATGGGTTTGTTTAATTTTAGAGAGCGCTCACGTGAACGTAAGTCGTTCCATAAGCTCAATCTTGAAGATTTCCCTGCCAATTTGCCGCTGCCTGCTGCCGACTTGATCAACCAAAGGTTTTTACCGTTAAAACTGTAAATTGGTCGTAGATCTGGGCGTTTGGAACCGCGTTTAATTTCAGGGTTTAAGTTGTCCAAAATTAATGGCTCTGCACTCGGTGTTGAGTAGTAAGCCAACACCATGTGGAACTGGTTTAGTTCCAGTGCTTTTACGTACACTAATCGTAATTTCTTATCTGGGACGCCCAGTTCAAGCAAAGAGAAGTATTTTGCGATTGTGAAGTCTTCACAATCACCGGCGTTGCTGCCTAAAAATTCCAGTGGTGTTGCCCAGTAATCATTCTTTCCCCACAGTATGTTGTCATCAACAAAGTACATCTGGTTGAAGAACTGGTTCACCGACCTGAGCTTCTCTTTTTCACTTAATCCGTCGTATGACGTCATATTTGAGCGCCATGTTGCCACTCGCTTTCCGGCTCTATCGCCGTAGGTTTTGGTCACTGCATCTATCCACCGTTGGTCGCTCTTGTTGAGCGCCACAGAGGTGAAAGAGGTGAGGACCAGCAGCAATAGCGAAATCCGAGACTTCATAGCCTCTGCTCTTGTCTATTTGCTGTGTATTGAAAGGCGTTATCAAACATCAAACGTCCTTACTCTTTTAGTGCATTGTTTTGAGCGCTTAATAGTGGCTTCAACATGTACTCAAGCACGGTTCTTTTACCCGTGATGATATCGACAGAGGCGGTCATACCTGGAATGATTGGCAACTCTTCGTTCTGTCCAAAATTGTGTTTTTCGGTGCGCACGCGCACGATATAGAAGCTATTGCCTTCTTCATCTTGAGTGGTATCGGCACTGATGTGCTCTAACACGCCTTCTAGACCACCGTACTTAGTGAAGTCATAAGCACTGAATTTAACGATGGCAGTCAATTCTGGGCGTAGGAACGCGATATCTTGCGGGGCGATTTTCGCTTCAACCAATAGAGAGTCTTCTGTTGGTACAATCTCAACGATGTCCATACCCGGTTGGATAACCCCGCCGACAGTATTAATACCCAATGTTTTAACGGTGCCTGTTACAGGAGAAACCACCACGGTACGGTTTACTCTGTCTTCTAGGCCAACGGCAGATTCGGTCATTGCAGAGAGCTTGTCTTGGGCTTGATTGAGTTTTTCTTGTTGTTCGGAGCGGAAGTTCAGTGCGGCGTCAATACGGCTGAGCATGGATTCTTTGATTGCTGAGCGTAAAAGAGGAATTTTTAGCTCGCTCGAAGTCATTTCTCGGCGAGTGTCGTTCACTTGTCTTTGCAGTTTAAGTAATTCAATTCGTGGTACCACCCCTTCATCGGCGAGAGGTTTGGTGATATCCAGTTCTTGGCGAGCAAACTGGTAGCTCTGTTTTAGGTTTCGAACACGCGCTTTAATCTCAACTAGGTCTTGCTGTTTCTGTTCAACTTGTTGATCAAAAACGGAAAGCTGGTTTCTCAGATTATTGAGATCTTGACGGTATTCTGCTTTTTGACGATTAACCAGTTGAGGTTGAAGTTCATAGAATTTAGGTGGGAACGCAAGCTTGCCATAATCGAGAGTGACACTTTTCTTCCATTCTTTTTCAGAGAATTCTTCGTTGATGACAACACTGGTCAGGGAAGCGGAAAGCATTAACACGTTGGCGGTCAAGTTCGCGACTTGTTGTTCACGTTCGCGGAAGTCAGAACGGAATCGTGTGTCATCGATTAACAGCAGTTGTTGACCTTTTTGAACGCGTTGGCCTTCTTTAACTAAGATCTCTTTAACCAAGCCACCTTCAAGGTTTTGTACCACTTGGATCTGAGAGGAGGGGATCACTTTGCCTTGGCCAACGGTAACTTTGTCGATCTCTGCCCATGCAGACCACCCAATAGCAGCAATAAAAAACAGAACGATCACCCACAACATAATTCGCGCACTGGTGGGCGTATTGAG
>NZ_JBFRTU010000141.1:8063-8287 GCF_041474275.1 Vibrio sp. 10N.222.52.B7
CCGCTGTTTTATCATCGACATACTCAAGCTCGGTCTCGTTCAATTTGCTGAAATTTTTTTGACTCATAACAGTCCTTGTTCGCTAAATAAAAGTGCAAGCCTATTGAGTGTATTCTTACTTTTGATAAATGTTAAGATTTTGCTCCTTTAAATCTTTGAATTTATATATTTTTTAAGACTTATCGGTTCTTGAAATCTGTTTTATCGAGTTGGTGCTTTCTTAG
>NZ_JBFRTU010000142.1:0-210 GCF_041474275.1 Vibrio sp. 10N.222.52.B7
CCATGGTGCCGCCTTCTTTTAGCTGGCGCCACATTGCATCCAAAATCTCACTTTGTAGCTCGGCTAGTGCATCGATATCAGAGGCACGACGTAGCCACTTAATGTCAGGGTGACGGCGAATTACACCCGTCGCTGAACATGGAGCATCAAGTAGGATGCGGTCGAACTGGCTGCCTGTCCACCACTCTTCAGGGTAGCGAGCATCACCAC
>NZ_JBFRTU010000143.1:0-1402 GCF_041474275.1 Vibrio sp. 10N.222.52.B7
ATGTTTTCAGCAACATAGATTAGGAACTCTTTGTCAGCCAAAATACATGACATACGACGACGGCTACCATCAAGAACTTCAATCTTACCGTCTTTGTTCTTACGACCAACTGCTGGGTATTGCTGACCACGTTCTTTCAATGTTGTAAGAACATCAGAAAGCGCATGCTCGTTTAAGAAAGATTGCTCACGAGCATTCTCTTCAAAAACAACCGTTCGAGTAGCCACTTCAGCCGCAGGAATTCGAACCAATTCAAATGAAACCAAATCTTCGCCAGCAACAGAAAGCTCAATCACTTGAGCCTGCTCTTTTGCCGCTGTTTGCGCTTCTTGTGGTGTTGCTACGCGACGTTTGTTTGCTTTACCAAATAGCTTTGCATTTAAGTCAGATGTTTTAATTGCCATTGTTGTTATCCCTGATTAAGTGAAGGCCAGTTGCTATGTAATACGCGCTCTAATTCTAGAGCACTTTTTTGTACTGCGTCTTGAGCAACAGCTAGAGTTTTCTTACCGCCCTCAAAGTCGCTTACCGTTAGATCGAAAACCGTGCTGTAAGTGTCAGCACAGGTTTCAAAAGCACGGCTTCTTGGAATGGTTGCCATCATTACTTGATCATTCAACAGGTAGTTCATTTCCGTCAGAACTGACACCTGTTTCTTGTTGTCGTCTTCAAACATGGTTGGCATTAGACGAACAAACTCGAGACCTTTCCAATCATCCGGGAACATTTCGTAAACCGTTGGTAAGTGCTGGAAGAAGTTAACCGTTGAAGCCCAATCCAAACGCTTAGCTGCACATGGAATCAGAAGTGCGTTCGACGCGTACATTGCATTCCATACTAGAGGGTCAACGTGCGGGCCGGTATCAATCATAATCACATCGAAATCATCGGCGATTTTGTCGATAAGCTTCTCTTTTAACAGACGAACAATATCAAGTGACTGATCTTGTGAAAGGCTTTGCCACGCTTCAGCGTTAAACATCGCATCTTCTGGGAAAGCAGAAATTGTCTTCAGGTTTGGATACTGAGTTGGCAATAGTACGTTCTTACGAAGAAACTCTAGATCGACATCTTGGCCTTCAGGCACATTGTCCAACATGATATCGACGGCAGAATAGATGCTGTCGTGCTCTGCCCCACTAATTTGTGGATTTAGGAACAGACGCAAAGAGCCCTGTGGGTCCAAGTCAATCAGACAGATACGGTAGCGCTTATCCAAATTCAGAGACAAACAAGCGGCTAAGTGAACTGCTGTCATTGATTTACCCGTACCACCCTTCTGGTTTTGTACGTTGATAATCCATGGCTTATTGTCAGCGTGCTGCTTACGTTCATGGAACTTCGGCACTTCTGCCGCGTCCATCAACATGTGAGCTTCTGTCAATGAAATCGAGTAATGATT
>NZ_JBFRTU010000143.1:2222-2594 GCF_041474275.1 Vibrio sp. 10N.222.52.B7
GTCTCCATCATAGCTTTAGACATTGGAGGGAAATGTTCATCACTTCGCTCTTCCAAAATAATCTCAATTCGGTCAGCCTGAACTTGTTGAGTTTGTTCGGCTAGCTGATAGAGCTTATCAATCGTTTGTTCTCTTTTCATTGCCAGTTTCCGTAATGATTAACTAAGTACAAATTGTACAGCGATTAACAACAAACACAACAAAAACATGAACATACATTTATGAGTAAAATCACATAAAATAGACCGCGTTTTTACAATTTGATGAAACATCGCCTTAGACAAACACAAAAATGACTGTTTCTATCATGTATAACCATGCTATTTCTAGTCTACATTTTAAATGTTACAGCATCACTTATTTACAATGTAA
>NZ_JBFRTU010000143.1:3249-4404 GCF_041474275.1 Vibrio sp. 10N.222.52.B7
TCACTTATTTACAATGTAAATGGAATTTCAACGAAAAACCTTCGGAACGATTGAAATACAACCGTAGATTACGGTTGGTGTGATTTGCATTCGAATTTATAGATTTTCAATCCAATAAAAATTAAAAAAACACTCAATGACCAAAAAATTCAAAACAGAAGAGAAGATGGGGTGTCAAAAAACAACAGAGGATTGGAACTTAACCGGAAGAATGATCATGGAGCACATCCAGTGTAAGATAATTGATAACGCCAAATTATGAAGCATGATCAAGGCGTAAACTGAGCAATATTGATCCGAGCAACTGCAGATTGGAAATGATCAACCTCCGGAAAAATGATCAAGTAAACATAGTTCCGGAAGCATGTGATTTATGAACTAAGTTACGGACAAATGCTTTTGGAATGGGGATTCAACGCCTATAAGGGCTCAATGATTGAAAATTCAATCGACACAGACCAAGAATACACAAACATGACAATTTCATGATCATGCTTCCTAGTTAAGACCCACCCGCTCTAAATACATCAAAGCAATCCATTTCCAGCGGATACAGACTAAATTTTGCACTCAATAGGGTAGGAACGATAAAAAAGTATGCTCTCTTGATCATTGTTCCGATAGATTGGCCACCACAAGTGTCCACTTAGACAAGTCAAAAGCGACTTAGAAACCGATGTTGAATTCCGATCTGTGGATAAGCTGTATAAGTATAATGATCATGCTTTCGAACCAATAATGATCATGCTTACAATGACTTAATGATCATCGTTCTGATATTCTGTGATCATGCTTTCTTAAGTTTAATGATCATAGTTTCGGAACCTTTATGATCATGCTTTCCAAGGCGATTTATTTTAATGCTTTAAATTCAGCCACTTATAAACAAAGTTACGTCCAGATCATTAGATCACTTAATCATTTAAGATCATATTAATCAAAAAGATCAGTTATTTAAAAGCCAATAAATTCTCTTTATTTATGATCATTCTTTCTTTATCATTCAGGAACTATAGTGAAATTACGGTTAGTGTGATACGGATCAAAAATGAAACCAGAAGAGAAATTGTTAATTAAGGCACGAAGCCACAAAGATGGTCATTTATTTGAGGTATCTGAAACAGCCGTTGAATGGATAGAACAATATCAACACTT
>NZ_JBFRTU010000144.1:0-7858 GCF_041474275.1 Vibrio sp. 10N.222.52.B7
TATCTCGTATCTCGTATCTTCTTAAAGCTTACGTAAACCAGTTAGGGCTTTCTCTAGCCTTCTTTCCATTGGCGCCGAGATATCCATCTTCTCTTCACTACCTGGGTGTGTGAACTTGATGTTTGCTGCATGTAGGAACAGACGATCAAGACCAACCTTACCCGTGTAAGCGTCAAAACGACGATCACCGTAGCGATCATCCCAAGCAATTGGGTGACCAGTATACTGAGCGTGCACACGAATTTGGTGTGTTCGGCCTGTAATTGGGCTTGCTTGAATCAACGTCGCCTCTTGGAATTTTTCTAAAACCTTAAAACGGGTTTCAGAAGCTTTACCATTCGGGTTAACTCGAACAATGCTGTTCACTTCATTTTTCAACAAAGGTGCGTTGACGACTTTGCAGCTGTTCTTCCATTCGCCCATAACTAAAGCGAAGTAGTATTTTTGAACCGTTTTTTCACGGAACTGTGCTTGAAGGTGTCTTAGCGCCGAGCGCTTCTTAGCAACAAGCAAAATGCCAGACGTATCTCTATCGATACGGTGCACTAATTCAAGAAAACGAGCATCAGGGCGAAGAGCACGTAATGCTTCAATCGCGCCAAATTTTAATCCGCTACCACCATGAACAGCAGTGCCAGACGGTTTGTTAAGAATTAGCATGTGATCATCTTCATAAATGATGCACTGTTCTAATTCTGAAACCTTGTTGAGTTTCGTGCTCGGCACGTTCTCTTCTGTTTTCTCTTCAATAGTAACCGGAGGGATACGAACTAAATCGCCAGCTTTTAGTTTGTACTCAGCCTTAATGCGTTTTTTATTTACGCGGACTTCGCCTTTACGCACGATTCGGTAAATCATGCTTTTCGGGATGTTTTTTAATTGGTTGCGTAAGAAGTTATCAATACGCTGACCAGCCATATCTTCGTCAATGTCGACGAATTGGACTTGGGTTCTAATTTCGCTCATTGCGCTATTGTATCACTGTCACTTTTGATAATTGAGATTTTCTTAGCCCTATTCCGAACTTATTTATCCCTAATCCTTACCGATCTATCCCAAAATGGTCGCCGAAGTTCTATATTTCTTTGATTCTTCGAACAAAAAAGCATCAAGATTCCTGCAAATTAAAATATCAATTGATAAATTATTTATAGACAGTGAGTTAGAGCTATCAAAACCCAAACAAAAACTGTTTTTTTTACAGCATTCCGACAAAGCAGATTGCTGTGTTTACCGACCGCTGCTATAGTTCACAGCTGCTATCAATGGTTTGACTATTATTTAAACAGCTAACCATTCATAAGCAAGTAAATGAGTAGATAACTCAGATTAGACAGTGCTGCAATCGGCGTAAGACACGGTCAACTGAGTTCCTTATCGCTCTACTCACGTACACTCATGTTGAGTATTCACCGCCACATCGCGGATCATAGGCTAACTCCCTATGATGACTGACGTGCCCCAGAGCATCCCTCTCCAGCCGGGAGGCTGCACCGATAAAGCCATGGGATCTGGCACCATGAGAAACGAAATAAAGCGATAAGAACAATGATGAAAATAAGAAAAGACAATGAGAACTTCTAAATGAAAAGAATGTTAATTAACGCAACTCAAAAAGAAGAGTTGCGTGTCGCTTTGGTTGATGGCCAACGACTGTTCGATCTAGATATCGAAAGTCCAGGTCACGAGTCAAAGAAAGCGAATATCTACAAAGGACGTATTACCCGTATTGAACCAAGCCTAGAAGCGGCATTCGTTGATTACGGCGCAGAACGTCACGGTTTCCTCCCTCTTAAAGAAATTGCCCGCGAATACTTCCCTGAAGGTTATACATACCAAGGCCGTCCTAGCATTAAAGAAGTGCTAAAAGAAGGCCAAGAAGTAATCGTACAAGTAGAGAAAGAAGAACGTGGTAGCAAAGGTGCTGCACTGACAACTTTCATCTCTTTGGCTGGTAGTTACTTAGTTCTTATGCCTAATAACCCTCGTGCTGGCGGTATTTCTCGTCGTATCGAAGGTGATGAACGCACTCAACTGAAAGCAGCATTAAGCACTCTTGAGCTTCCTCAAGGTATGGGCTTAATCGTGCGTACAGCGGGTGTTGGCAAAAGCGCAGAAGAGCTAGAGTGGGACCTGAATGTTCTATTGAACCATTGGGGCGCTATCAAGCAAGCTTCTGATTCAAATGCAGCTCCTTTCCTAATTCACCAAGAGAGTAACGTTATTGTTCGCGCAATTCGTGACTACCTACGTCGTGATATTGGCGAGATTCTAATCGACAGCAATACTATTTTTGAACGTGCACAAGCGCACATTCAATTAATACGCCCAGATTTCATGAATCGCGTTAAGAAATACGATGGTGAAGTGCCACTATTCAGCCATTACCAGATTGAAAGCCAGATCGAATCTGCTTTCCAACGTGAAGTTCGTCTTCCATCTGGTGGTTCTATCGTAATCGACCCAACAGAAGCACTGACTTCTATCGATATCAACTCTGCTCGTGCAACAAAGGGCGGCGATATTGAAGAAACAGCACTTAACACTAACCTAGAAGCTGCCGATGAAATTGCACGTCAATTACGTCTACGTGACCTAGGTGGTCTTGTTGTAATCGACTTTATCGATATGACCCCGGTTCGCCACCAACGCGAAGTAGAAAGCCGTCTACGTGATGCCGTTCGTTTAGATCGCGCACGTGTTCAGATTGGTCGTATTTCTCGCTTTGGTCTTCTAGAGATGTCTCGTCAACGTTTGAGCCCATCACTAGCAGAAGCAAGCCACCACATTTGTCCTCGTTGTACAGGTACTGGTGTTGTTCGTGATAACGAATCTCTAGCACTTTCTGTTCTACGTTTGATTGAAGAAGAAGCTCTAAAAGACAACACAGCACAAGTACTTGCTGTTGTGCCTGTTCCAATCGCTTCTTATCTTCTGAACGAAAAACGTCGCTCAGTAAACCACATCGAGAAGAACCAAGAAGTTAAGATCACTGTTGTTCCTAACTCAGACATGGAAACGCCGCATTTTGAGGTTATCCGTGTTCGTGAAGGTGAAGAGTTCGATCTACTATCTTACTTGCTGCCTAACAAGCTAGAAGCTCTAAAAGAAGCGGAAAGCAAAGAGCCTGCTGAACAGACTATTCGTCCTAAGAAGATCGAAGAACCTGCTCTGAAAGGCTTCGCAGCTCCTGCTCAATCAGCACCAACTCCTGCTCCAGCACCTAAAGCTGTAGAAGAGAAGAAAGCTGAACCAGCAGCGACTCAAGAACCAGGCCTAATTGGTCGTTTCTTCAAAGCTATCGGTAGCTTCTTATTTGGCTCTTCAACTCAAGAAGAGAAAAAAGAAGAAGAGAAGAAAGAAGAAGAAAAACCTAAAAACAATCGTAACAACGGCAACCGTCAACGCCGTGATCGTAACGATAACCGTCGTCGTAACCAACGTGGTGAGCGTGGCGAACAGCGTAACGACCGTGGTGAACGTGGTGACAATCGTAACGAAAACCGTGACAACAAACGCCGCCGTAAGCCAGCTCGTGATGAGAAGCCTGAAGAGCAAAAAGAAGCAGCTCCACAGCAAACTCGTCAGCCTCGCAAGCCTAAGCAAGACCGTCGCAACAAGCCACGTGATGAGCAGAAGCAACGCGAAGAGCAAGCACCATCTAAATTAGCAGAAGAAGGTCTACAGCTAGCAGCAGAAGCACAAGCTGGTAAACCGGAAGCGCCTAAGGCTAAACCTGAAGCGAAAGCAGCTAAGATTAAAGAGCGTCGTCAGCGTCGTAAACTGAACAAGCAAGTTCGTGTTAAAGACCAACAAGCTCAAGCTGAAGATAACGCTTCAAAAGAGCAGGTTGCTGCTAAAGAACTATCTGTTTCAAAAGAACAGTCAGTAGCTCAAGAGCAAAAAGTTGCGGAACAAGTAGAAGCAACTCAAGCGAATGCAGAGCAAACTGAACAGGAAGAGCCGAAACAACGTCGTAACCGTCGTTCTCCACGTCACCTACGTGCAAGTGGTCAACGTCGTCGTCGCGGTCGTGATCGTCGCCCTAACCCATTCCGCCTACGTAAAGGTGGTGTAGCTTCTCCAGAGATGGCTATGGGTAAAGTGATGCCTCGCTTCATTCCAAAACCTCACCACAAGCTGGCAAAGCCTGAAGTGGCTGAAGTTCAAGTAGCAGCTGAAGCTCAAACATCTGTTCAAGAGCAGAATGTTGCTCTAGAGACGGCACCACAAAGCAACGTAGCAATGACTGGCGGCTTCGCATGTCCAGAGCTTGCAATGGGTAAAGTTATCATCCGTCGTGAAGATGCTGCTGTTGAAGCTCAAGTAGCTGAGACTCCTGCTGCAGTTGAAGCTCCTGCAGTCGTTGAAGAAGCACCAGTGGTTGTTGAAACCGCGAAAGTTGAAGCTCCAGTGATTGCAGAAGCGACGAAAGTTGAAGCGCCTGTTGTAGCAGAAGCTGTGCAAGCAGAAGCAACACCAGTTGTTGAAGCTGAAGCGCCTAAAGCTGAAAGTGCAAAAGTTGAAGAAGCACCTGTTGTTAAAGCAGAAGCTCCTAAAGCGGCACCAAAGGCAGCTGTTGCTAAGAAGCAAGCCGGTTCACCAATGACTAAAGCTCCTGGTCCTCAAGAGATCAAAGAGATTGAAGTGATTGCAGCTCCGTTCCGCACTGAACGTTTTGTATCGAAAGGTGCAGGCAGTCAGGCAGCGTCGAACAAAGCTGGCGCGGCGATGACTAAGCCAAACTACTAGTGATTACTGATAGGTAATCGCGAGTAAATAGAATCAAAGGCTGCTTATTAAAGCAGCCTTTTTCATATCTACTAATCGAATAAAAATTAACAGATATATTACTCAAAGTTAGGTTCAACCTTGAACTTAATCACATTTTTGGGTAGCATTCGCGCACTTATCTTTTCGACACTTCGCTATTGCCGCTCTTTTCCATCACTGTTTGGCTACGCAATACACCCGTGTCGGTAAATCCATCTTAAGCATAGCTGAGCAAACATGTTCGAATTCCCACAATTTTCAAAGCACTCTGTAAAGAATGACGTGCTTTCAGGTCTTACAGTAGCCCTGGCTCTGGTACCTGAAGCTGTAGCATTCGCCTTTGTTGCTGGCGTTGACCCAATGGTTGGTCTTTATGCAGCATTCATCGTAGGTTTAATCACTTCTGTCTTTGGCGGCCGTCCAGGTATGATTTCTGGCGCAACCGGCGCAATGGCCGTTGTAATGGTGAGCCTAGTGGCAACCCATGGTGTTCAATACCTATTCGCAGCCGTTATGCTGGCTGGCCTTCTGCAAATTGCAGCAGGTGTATTTAAACTAGGTAAATTTATCCGTATCGTTCCACACCCAGTAATGATTGGTTTCGTGAACGGTTTGGCCATTGTTATCTTCCTAGCTCAACTTGGTCAATTTAAAGCGCCAGACGTAACAGGTGCGTTGACTTGGTTACCAAGCGGTCAAATGACACTAATGCTAGGTCTAGTAGCCCTTACAATGGCTATCATCCACTTCCTACCTAAGCTAACAACAGCGGTACCATCTTCATTAGTTGCTATTGTTACAGTAACGGCTTTGGTTGTGGGTCTTGACCTTGAAACTCGCACTGTTGTCGACTTCCTACGTACAATGTCTGGTGACGAAGCTGCTACGCTAGCGGGCTCTCTTCCAACATTCTCAATTCCTGCTGTTCCGTTTTCTTTAGATACACTACAGATCATCCTGCCGTACGCAATTATCCTTGCGGCTATCGGCCTGATCGAGTCTCTACTGACACTGACAGTACTAGATGAAATGACAAACACTCGTGGTCAATCTAACCGTGAATGTGTTGGTCAAGGTATGGCTAACGTAACGTGTTCTGTATTCGGTGCGATGGGTGGTTGTGCGATGATCGGTCAATCGATGATCAACGTAAACTCAGGTGGTCGTGGTCGTCTTTCAGGTATCGTCGCCGCAGTTGCACTACTGATGTTCATCCTGTTCGGTTCTGCACTGATTGAAATGATTCCTCTAGCAGCACTTGTGGGCGTAATGTTCATGGTTGTTATCGGCACATTTGAATGGGCAACCTTCAAGCTTGCGCGTCGCGTTCCTAAACAAGACTTCTTCGTTATCGTTCTTGTTACCGTAGTAACAGTACTGACTGATCTTGCTGTGGCAGTAGGTGTTGGTGTTGTCGCTTCTGCGCTAATGTTTGCTTGGCAACATGCTAAACACATCTACGCAGATACATCAGTAAACGCTGAAGGCTCAAAAGAGTACAAAGTTAACGGCCCAATCTTCTTTGGTTCAACGGCTAACTTCCTAGAGTTGTTTGACGCATACAACGATCCACAAGATGTAATCGTTGATTTCGCAAACTCACGCGTGACTGACCACTCTGCAATTGAAGCGATCGACACGATTGCTGACCGTTACGCGGCGCTAGGTAAAACACTTCACCTTCGCCACCTAAGCCAAGACTGTGTTGCTATGCTGCACAAAGCAGGTAGCTTAGTTGAAGCGAACGTTGCAGAAGACCCAATCTACAAAGTAATGTCTAAGTAATCTTAGCTGTAGCTTTAAGTTAGATTTAGAGAGGCCGACATTCAATGTCGGCCTTTTTTATACCTCTCGGTCAGCCCTTACGCTGATAACAAAACGACGTACATTGTTCCTACACTACATCGAACGCAGTATCGCTTCGCTAGACTCTTCGATTAAATCCAACACCAATTCAAAACCATTTCCCTCACCATAATACGGATCGGGGATCTCTTGATATTGTGACTCTCCAAAGCTCAAAAATAATGCGAGCTTGTATTGGAGGTGAACTGGGCATTGGCTCATTAAGTCGTCTAAATTCGCCCTATCGGCCGCGAGTATCAGGTCAAATTCTTCGAAGTCATTATCTACCACTTTACGAGAAGTAATCCCCTTAAAGCTGTAGCCTCGCTTCTCTCCTGCAGATTTGGATCGCGAGTCTGGCGGGTTGCCTTGATGAAAACCAATCGTCCCCGCAGAGTCGACCACAACATCAATATCCAGCTGTTGCGCTTTCTTCCTTAGCACCGCTTCACCTGTTGGCGAGCGGCAAATATTCCCCATACAAACTACGAGTATCTTTTTCATCCCTAATCACCTGTTCTTCCGATGGTTTTTGCTATCGTTAAGTTAGGCTATGATAGACGCAATCACAACTTAAAAGGATTTGTTATGTCGACTGAAGACAACAAAGAACAACGCCACAAAGCAAGACAACAGAAAGTAAAAGAACAAGTCGATGCACGTGTCGCTGCAGCACAAGAAGTGAAAGGCTTATTGTTGGTTATTACTGGTAACGGTAAAGGAAAATCAACATCCGGTTTTGGTACCATTACACGTGCCGTTGGTCATGGTAAGAAATGTGCCGTTGCACAATTTGTTAAAGGGACTTGGGATAACGGCGAAAAGAACGTTCTTCAAAAACTGGATGTGGAGTTCCAAGTTATGGGAACCGGCTTTACATGGGAAACCCAAGACAAAACAAAAGATATTGAAGCCGCACAACGTATCTGGAAAGAATGTCAGCGTATGTTGGCTGATGAGTCCATTGACGTGATTCTGTTTGATGAGCTGACTTACATGGTGAGCTATGGCTACATCGAGCTAGATGAAGTGGTAGAGGCTCTGAATAATCGTCCGAAAATGCAATCCGTGATCATTACTGGTCGTGGGGCGCACCGCACTTTAACGGACATGGCCGATACCGTGTCTGAAGTTCGTAACGTTAAACACGCTTTCGAATCTGGTGTAAAAGCGCTTCAAGGCGTGGATTGGTAATAGCATTCAACCAGAGATCCCCCCGACTCGGTCATTCTTCCCTCTC
>NZ_JBFRTU010000144.1:8582-8792 GCF_041474275.1 Vibrio sp. 10N.222.52.B7
TCGGTCATTCTTCCCTCTCAAGGATGACGACCACTAGACTGTCACGCCCTGGAACAAAGGACGAAACCTATCGTCATTCCCTAGAGCGAGTGACGCGTGTCATAGGGAATCTCTCGAAAGTATTATAAGCACCCAAACAAAAGCGCCATTCCTACAGTAGGAATGGCGCTTCTTTTATATACGAGTTAAAAACGTTTAGTTAAAGAAACC
>NZ_JBFRTU010000145.1:0-650 GCF_041474275.1 Vibrio sp. 10N.222.52.B7
TAAACCACAATTACCCCATAATGATAAATAACTGTTTTAGATTTATGTCCAGCTAAATATGGATTTTATTCTTTTTTAACCATCTAACAAAAGTCTTTGCAATTTTTGTTAATTTAGGGCTTTTGTTTACAAAATTTCGAATAAATTGATTTTTTGTCAATCCAGGGCCAACAACGATCCCTTCTTTTAGTCTTTCTTTATTTGAAAGCACGAGTGAGAAGCCCTTAGCGATATAATGACGATAAGCTATATCAAATTTTGTGTTTGAATCGGCATTTATAGATATGCCTACACTACTACCTCCAAGTTTTTTTCCACTTTCTGGTTGACTTCCCCAAAGTTCAAGATCGTCGGATGGATGTGGAGGGACAAAAGTTCCAATACCATTTTTCTGTAGCATGTACGAAAAGTGAATATCCTCTCCAGAAGTTTTACTATAATTAAGTTCAGGAAGTTCTTGCCAGAACAGAGATAAATGCTCCCTTTTGAAAAACCAACAATGTCCCACAATATCAACTTGTTCGACCTCATTATTAGGGTTTTTCCAGCCCACATCAATATAAGGTTCATAAGCAGATCGGCTAAGATACTTTAGTCCTCTAGTCCCTAATAATCCAGAATGAGTTTTCATTGTATTCAAGCAGTTTTCA
>NZ_JBFRTU010000145.1:1372-2794 GCF_041474275.1 Vibrio sp. 10N.222.52.B7
ACCATTTTTTACCAGGAATAGTATCGTCATCAAATAGACAAATATATTCTGAGTCACAATTGAGAGCAAAAGCGAATCTTGCCCAAACACCCAAATTGTCCGAACATTCAACCAAGGTTACGCGCTTTTTTAATTCCGGGGAGATCATACCACCATGGTTTTGCCAAACATAAATATGATCAGGCTTAACCGTCTGAGCTTCAATAGCATCAAGTTGACTTTCCAAATGCTCTGTTCTTTTAAATGCATTCAAAACTACTGATATTTTCGGATTATTTTTTACCATTTTATTTTATTCCTGTTAACCTTCATCAAGTTCAAAATAATATTTTTAATATAGTTTTTACTCTGGGAATGATAATCTCGAGTTTTAGAGTCAAGTGAGAGTAAATCGTTTAGAGACGTGCCAATATCAATAAAGGTAATATCTCTCCGTAACGAACACAATTCACTACCTAGAATATTTGACAATGAAGATGCAGAAGATAAAACTAATGCACCATGAGGTAACGAAATAAGAGTGTCTAGAGTCTCTTTTTTTACTTCCTGATATGACGAAAAAAAATTATCGGGAATCGAGATATGATGAAAGCCAGCTAGCTCACCAATAAGTTGACTTCTGAAGTTAGATATAACATAAACATCTGAGTAGTTACCAAATATCGGCACTATTTCTTCTCGATATCTTTGATAATTAGAGTTGATCAATAAATCTGAAAACGTAATGGAACCATTTATTCCTCCATTCAAACGTAACATCAAATCCTTGTCCCAATAAGCTCTGTTGTGACTAGTAGGTATGCCTTTGTAATAATATTCAGCATTAAAAATTGCTGCAGACATAAGATCTGCTCTAATGTCTAGATCAGAGCAGGGATCGAATTTTTTGTTATCATATACAGGGTATTTATTATTACTTTCTTTTCCCCTGAATACGGTTTTACCATTATATATCTCAAGTTTTCGATTTCTAATAATTTCGGTCTCACCATCACTAAACCTAACAAAAGTAAAAGGTTTTTTTTGTTCAAGCATAGATTTGAGGCGTTCCAAATGCTCAACTGCGTTAGGAATATTACTTTTAAATGACATCATCACCTCGAAAAATCTTCAGATTTTATAATTCTGACTAAAGAGGCCAAATGCTTTGAACTCTGGCCTCCAACTTCTATGACCCCGCCTCCAAACTTTACTTTAAAAGGTGTTGTAACATCATCATTTATATAGCGATTTTTTTTACTTTGAACTGGACGATAATAATTCATAATAAGTCTATTGATAACTTTCCGAAAAATAGCATTGCTATTTTTACTATCCAGTTTTAACAATAAATAATTTCGAGTATATTTAAAATAGTTTATGATGCCCGTACTTTCATTTAATTTAACGTTATTATAACTTAACTTTAAATCCATTTTAGAT
>NZ_JBFRTU010000146.1:0-456 GCF_041474275.1 Vibrio sp. 10N.222.52.B7
GTTTTGATTCAAATATTGGTAGGTCGAGCTTGTGACCTTCACCTGCTATCCACTGAGCAAGGCGCTTACCTGCTTGAGCGGAATACATCACACCATTGCCGCCATAACCCAGTGCGTAGAAGATGGATTGTTTCGGATTCGGCTGATAAATTCTCGGCATCATGTCGTGGCTAACATCCACCCAGCCCCACCATGAATAATCAATTTTGATCTGATCAAGAGACGGGAATTTTCGGGTTAAATCCGCTCGCAACATGTCTTCATATTTCTTTTCAGGTGCGTTCTTGCCACTGATGGCACTGCGTGTACCAATCTGAACTCGGTTATCCGGTAACAAACGGTAGTAATGGCGCAGAATTCGAGTATCAGTAATCACTTGGTTAGTTTTGAAGTTACACGCGGCGATTTCGTCTTGAGTTAACGGTCGTGTCACCATCGAGTTAGAAAGTACGGGTA
>NZ_JBFRTU010000147.1:0-722 GCF_041474275.1 Vibrio sp. 10N.222.52.B7
AGAACTTTGTTTGAGTAACCGATTTCGTTGTCGTACCAAGATACAACTTTAACGAATTTGTCAGTTAGAGCAACACCAGCTTTAGCATCGAATACTGAAGTTTGAACTTCACCGATGAAATCTTGTGATACTACTTGGTCTTCAGTGTAACCAAGAACGCCAGCCATTTCGCCTTCAGAAGCTTCTTTCATTGCAGCACAAATTTCTTCGTAAGATGCAGCTTCTTTTAGGTTAACTGTTAGGTCAACTACAGATACGTTAGCAGTTGGTACACGGAAAGCCATACCAGTTAGAAGGCCGTTTAGTTCTGGAAGAACAACGCCTACAGCTTTAGCAGCACCAGTTGAAGATGGGATGATGTTTTGAGAAGCACCACGGCCACCGCGCCAGTCTTTAGCAGAAGGGCCATCTACAGTTTTTTGAGTTGCTGTAGTAGCGTGAACTGTAGTCATAAGACCAGACTCAATGCCCCACTTATCGTTAAGTACTTTAGCGATAGGTGCAAGACAGTTAGTAGTACAAGAAGCGTTAGAAACGATGTCTTGACCAGCGTAAGATGCTTGGTTAACGCCCATTACGAACATTGGAGTTGCATCTTTAGAAGGACCAGTAAGAACTACTTTCTTAGCGCCAGCAGTGATGTGCTTACGTGCAGTCTCGTCAGTTAGGAAAAGACCAGTTGCTTCAGCAACTACGTCTACGTCGATAGCATCCCACTTAAG
>NZ_JBFRTU010000147.1:1552-2005 GCF_041474275.1 Vibrio sp. 10N.222.52.B7
CTTCAACAGTACCGTTGAAACGGCCGTGAGTTGAGTCGTACTTAAGCATGTATGCCATGTACTCTACGTCGATTAGATCGTTAATACCTACTACTTCGATGTCTGCACGCTCTTGAGCTGCGCGGAATACGAAACGGCCGATACGGCCAAAACCGTTAATACCTACTTTGATAGTCATTGTAGTTGCTCCACAACTTAATTTCTGATTAAAGATAACTGGTAGTAAAATTACAGAATCCAGTATACATCTGCAATAGATAATCCGACTTAACTTGTTTAATGTCAAAAAAAAGCGACGCTTTTCTTAACAATTGGGTGTAAGTGATTGAAAATTGACCATTGCAAGTGGCTCTGTACCCTTCCAGTTGGGTAAAATACCCCTAAATGATGATTCACTTATGAGTGTATATGTACAATGTTTCCTGGTGAGAAAGTATGTGCTACAAAACGACT
>NZ_JBFRTU010000148.1:0-357 GCF_041474275.1 Vibrio sp. 10N.222.52.B7
GAGAGACTGCCAAGCATTCGTGAAAAAGCTACGACCTGAGGTAGCAAGCAGTATCAAACAAACGACACCAACTAAGCCCCAAGCCAGTTGATCGTTAAATGTGGCAATTGTCATGCTGCCACCGAACACGCCCCATGCCATCAGTGGAGCCCCAAGCAGTAGCGCACTTACTGAGTTTTTCAGGAAGGCTTGTTGAGTGCTAAGTTGTTGCTCTTGCTGTTTTTGTTGCTGTGTTGCCGCATCATCAACAAACTCGGCGCCATAACCGGCAGCTTTCACCGATTCTATTAGAGCGTTTTCAATGATGTCTCTTGTTTGAGAGGTGAAAACCAAGGCAGTTTGTTCTGCGAGATTGAT
>NZ_JBFRTU010000148.1:1037-2382 GCF_041474275.1 Vibrio sp. 10N.222.52.B7
TTGTTCTGCGAGATTGATCTGAGCTTGGTCGACGAACTCATTCTTTTTCAGTGCTTTCTCTACCGAAGAAACACAACTCGCACACGTCATTCCCTCAAGAACAAGGTGATAGGTATATTGGCTAGCAGCAGGTTTATCTTGTGTCGGCTCCACTGGCGCTGTTTTTTTATCGTATTCTGAATCTGAATTAGATAAAGGCTCATTAACTTCTGAGTAGGGAGCTGCGTGGTAACCCAGGCTTTCGACCAGCTTAATCACCTCAGACTCAGAAAGCAGAGTAACCAGTGATAATTCCTGTTTGCTGACTTCTAGGTTTAAGGCTTGCTCAGTTTGTTCAAGCGCTTTAGTCAGTTTGCTCACACACTTGCCGCAACTCAGACCGGATAGCGAAAGGTGCAGCTGATTACCCATAGAATAGCCAAGCGTTGCTAACTGTTCGTTGAGCTGAATGTAACTAAATGGAGTCGAAATATCGATGTAGGTCGGCGATATGTCATTAATCATCGTGCTGTCGAGATCGCTAAACAGTGTGCGAACTTTCTTCGCGCAACCCATGCAATTTAGGCCGTTGAGCGCCGTTGTGTAGTAGTTCATATCGATACTCCAATTCTCATCTACGCCTAACATAAACCTTCCCGTAAGGGTAAGGTCAAACATAAATTCAAGAATTTGATCTTGGTGGAGTGCTAGCTGGTGGTTTCAGTTTGGAATGGAAGAGGGAAATTAAGAATGTGCGGCTATAATCTACTTGCTAAGACTATCTATTTACGACTTTAAGGGCGTAATTGGCCTTTCAATAACGGCTTTCGTACAACAACAGCGCATTAATCATTCACTACTGATTGTAGATTTAAGCGGTGGTGATAAAATAGCGCCCAAAATTTAGTGATGTTTGACTATTGCAGGCCTTGTAATGGCGAGCACTAAAAGAATCACCTACATAATCAAGGTATTTAAATGACGGTTAAAACTCGTTTTGCTCCTAGCCCAACTGGCTATCTTCACGTTGGTGGTGCACGTACTGCACTTTACTCTTGGCTATTCGCTAAGAACCAAGGTGGTGAATTCGTTCTACGTATCGAAGACACGGACCTTGAGCGTAACTCTCAAGAAGCGGTTGATGCAATTCTAGAAGGCATGCAATGGATGGGTATGGAATGGGATGAAGGTCCTTACTACCAATCTAAGCGTTTTGACCGTTACAACGAAATGGTTGATAAGCTACTTGCTGAAGACAAAGCATTCAAATGCTACGCGTCTAAAGAGCTGCTTGATGAAATTCGTGCAGAGCAAGAAGAAAACAAAGAGATGGCTCGTTACGATGCTAACCACCCTAAAATTGTTG
>NZ_JBFRTU010000148.1:3139-3287 GCF_041474275.1 Vibrio sp. 10N.222.52.B7
AACCACCCTAAAATTGTTGCAGCAAACGAAGCAGCAAAAGAAGGTGATGCATGCGTTATCCGTTTCCGTAACCCTAAAGAAGGCAGCGTAGTATTTGATGACCAAATTCGTGGTCGCATTGAAATTTCTAACAGCCAACTTGATGACC
>NZ_JBFRTU010000149.1:0-2239 GCF_041474275.1 Vibrio sp. 10N.222.52.B7
AAATCACCACCGAAGGCGAGCAGACCGTTGGGGTCATCAAGCGCGTCGAAAGGCGAAGGAAACTCTATACTAGTAGTATCAAGTTCGGTTAGGTATATAGTCATAAGTACCGCATTACAGATTAATCACTGACCAAGAGGTCTTTAGGAGTTTTACCATGAAGAAGTTGCTTTGGATTTTACTTGTTTTGCCCATGTTGGCAAATGCAGCTTACAACAGAAACCAAGCTCGACCAGTAAACGAGGTGGTTTATGGTGAGATTGATACGGTCAGATACATCACTCAGCAAGAGATCGTTGAGTCGAAAGCGAATGGTTGGGAAACCTTGTTAGGTGCGGCGATTGGTGGCTTGATTGGTAACCAGTTTGGCGGCGGCACTGGTAAAGAAGTGGCGACAGCTGTAGGTGCAGTAGCAGGTGCGGGTATTGCTCGTAACCGAGGTAACACACAATATAAAGTAGAGTACAAACTGGTCGAGTTATTGGTCAAAACCAAAGACGACAAGTTGGTCAACATTATCCAAGATGTCGATAACTCGATGCTGTTCAACCGAGGCGATGATGTACGAATTCTCTATTTTTCAGATGGTGTTCGAGTTGATCTCGTGTACTAGTATATAAATACGATTGATTGGCTAATTAATCACCGGTTTGGGCCGGATTAGCTCTGGAGTTCGTTGGAAAAGTTCGTTAGTCTGCAAGTACGAAGAATTATTCATCACCCGAAAATAAATACGCACCAGTGACTTCGGGTGGTACAAGGACTATAAGATTTAATGGAAAGCCTTACGTTACAACCAATTCAAAAAGTGAACGGGGAAGTTAACCTACCTGGTTCAAAAAGCGTTTCCAACCGTGCACTTCTTTTGGCTGCACTTTCTACGGGAACCACTCGCCTAACAAACTTGCTAGACAGTGATGATATTCGTCATATGTTGAATGCATTGACTCAGTTAGGTGTTGATTATCAGTTGTCTGCAGACAAAACCGTTTGTGAAGTGACAGGTGTTGGTGGTGCATTCTCAAGTGACAAAGCCCTAGAGCTTTTCTTAGGTAATGCGGGTACGGCGATGCGTCCGTTGGCGGCTGCACTATGTTTAGGTCGCGGTGAATACGTTCTTACTGGTGAGCCTCGTATGAAAGAGCGCCCAATTGGCCACTTGGTAACAGCACTGCGAGAAGCCGGTGCCGATGTTGAATACTTAGAGAACGAAAACTACCCACCATTGAAGATCACAGGTACAGGTCTGAAGAGCGGTACAGTTTCTATCGACGGTTCTATCTCTAGTCAATTCTTGACGGCATTTTTGATGGCTGCGCCCTTAGCTGAAGGTGAAGTGACCATTAAAATTGACGGTGAATTGGTTTCTAAACCTTACATCGATATTACGCTGCACATCATGAAGCAATTTGGTGTGGACGTGATCAATAATGATTACCAAGAGTTTGTGATTCCTACCGGGCAATCTTACTCGGCACCGGGTGATTTCTTGGTTGAAGGTGATGCATCATCTGCGTCATATTTCCTTGCAGCTGCTGCTATCAAAGGTGGTGAGATTAAGGTCACTGGTATTGGTAAAAACAGTATCCAAGGTGATATCCAATTCGCTGATGCGCTTGAGAAAATGGGTGCGGAAATCGAATGGGGTGACGACTACGTTATCTCTCGTTGTGGCGAGCTGAAAGGCATTGATATGGACTATAACCATATCCCAGATGCTGCGATGACTATCGCGACAACCGCATTGTTTGCGAAAGGCACAACGGCAATCCGTAATGTCTACAACTGGCGTGTGAAAGAGACAGACCGCTTGGCTGCAATGGCAACAGAGCTACGTAAAGTCGGTGCTGAGGTCGAAGAGGGTGAAGATTATATCATTGTTAACCCTGTGGCTGAACTGACTCACGCGGCGATTGATACTTACGATGATCACCGTATGGCGATGTGTTTCTCGCTGGTTGCTTTGAGCGATACGCCTGTGACGATTAATGATCCAGGTTGTACGTCAAAGACATTCCCTGATTATTTCGACAAGCTGAAAATGCTAAGTCTATAAAAATGCTTAGTATGTAAAGGTTTAGGAACAAAAAAGCTTGCCTAAGTGGCAAGCTTTTTAATTATTGCTGAATTGTAAATTCTTTCGAAAGGTGGTGCGCTAAGTATTTAAACATGTTAAATACCGCGGTTGTATTCTCTGTCGGCATTCCATTGCTGTCTAAGAAGTATTCACCTTTGAAGA
>NZ_JBFRTU010000149.1:3053-3790 GCF_041474275.1 Vibrio sp. 10N.222.52.B7
ACATCGTCTTTTTCTACTACGCTGTTTGCGCGCATGCCTTCAATGTAGTCATCATGTGATTGGATAATTTGGTTTGCGATAAGCAGTAAATCAAATTCTGCTATTACTTTCTTTGTCATGAGTTTATCTCTGATAACTGAATATAACGTTGAGTTTATGGTGTCGAACTAGAAATTCAATGATTTCACAACCGATTAAGAGAGTCTTTTCAAACATCCACAATTTATTTTGTGATTTACGGCAAAAATAATTGAATGGGGCTCGCGTTAGATTCGCGGACAAGCTTAGTATGAGCCCGTTTAGACGTAATGCCTGATGAATAGGCTCTTGCAAGTATTCTTAGTGAGTACTTTATAGCTTCTTTATATTGTGACCCTTTTATCTATGAGTCGTCGAATTGTCGAGCGATCAGATCCAATTTTGAAAAAAGCGGTTGATCTTCTAGTAATCTCGCACAATAGTAAAAAAAGAAGCAATGAATTTAGAATATCATGCGTAAAAGCCCACAAGCTAAATTGTTGGTGCTGAAGCATCGTGATTAAGGACGTTAGAGTCAATATGGGTAAATCGCTCGTTATAGTGGAGTCGCCAGCCAAGGCTAAAACTATCAATAAATATCTTGGCAAAGACTTTGTCGTTAAGTCGAGTGTAGGTCACGTACGTGATTTACCAACGGCAGGTCAAAGTACTGGTCAAAAGGCTGCTGCAGTTTCAACCAAGGGTATGAGCCCAGAAGA
>NZ_JBFRTU010000149.1:4558-5349 GCF_041474275.1 Vibrio sp. 10N.222.52.B7
AAAAAGATGGGTATCAACCCATATAAAGAGTGGGAAGCGAACTATCAAATCCTACCTGGTAAAGAGAAAGTCGTCGCTGAATTGCAAAAACTGGCTGAGAACGCAGACCATGTTTATCTCGCAACCGATTTGGACCGCGAAGGAGAAGCTATCGCATGGCACCTTCGTGAGATCATCGGTGGCGATGAAACGCGATACAAGCGAGTGGTTTTTAACGAAATCACCAAGAATGCTATTCAACAAGCTTTCGAAACTCCAGGTGAGCTAAATATTGATGGCGTAAACGCACAACAAGCACGACGTTTTATGGACCGTGTTGTTGGCTTTATGGTGTCACCTTTGCTTTGGAAAAAAGTAGCACGAGGCCTATCCGCTGGCCGTGTTCAATCAGTCGCTGTAAAACTACTGGTTGAGCGCGAGCGCGAGATCAACGCTTTTATCCCTGAAGAGTTCTGGGATGTGCATGCTGATACCAAAACAGCAGAGAAAACAGATTTCAGACTGCAAGTCGCTCAGAAAGACGGCGTTGCGTTTAAACCTGATAATGAAGCGCAAACACAAGCTGCAGTTAGCGTTTTAGAAAAAGCGCAATACGAAGTCTGTAAACGTGAAGACCGCCCAACTAAGAGTAAGCCGTCTGCACCTTACATCACGTCGACACTGCAACAAGCGGCGAGTACCCGTCTTGGTTATGGCGTAAAGAAAACCATGATGCTGGCTCAACGCCTGTATGAAGCGGGTTACATCACTTATATGCGTACTGACTCAACCAACTTGAGTTCAGAAGCTGT
>NZ_JBFRTU010000150.1:0-1426 GCF_041474275.1 Vibrio sp. 10N.222.52.B7
TGAACTGACCCCCAATAGTTGGACACCAATTATTGGGGGTCTTTTTATGTCCAAATATAGCCGAGAGCTAAAATGTCTCATTGCTAGGCAATACTTAGATGGCACGTCATCTCTCTACTTAGCAAAACAATATTCAATTTCTTCAAGACAGATACGGTATTGGGCTCAAGTCTTTGCCATCCATGGTGCTGATTCATTTTTACCAACTAACCAAGCGGTTACTGCTCAGACAAAACGAAAAGCATTGAATTTAATGTGGACGAATGAATGGTCTCTCACGCACACTAGCGCAGTATTAAACCTCTCATCCCCTGGGATACTCTCTGTCTGGCTCAAACGATTTAATGAGCACGGTATCAAAGGGCTCAAAATGCGCCAGAAAGGAAGACCCTCAATGAAACAGCAACCTCAACGTACCACTAAGCCTGATGATGAAATGACACTTGAGGAGCTAAAAGAGGAGTTGGTCTATTTACGAACCGAGAATGCCGTTCTAAAAAAGTTGGAAGAGTTGGAGCAGGAAAAAAACCGTCGAACAAAGAAAAAGCGGTCATAGCTCTAACTCTTAAAAGCAAATACCCGTTAAAGCACTTACTGCACACTCTACAGCTGGCAAAAAGTGTCTTTTATTATCAGGCTCAAACGAGCAAGCGCCCAAATAGCTACGAACGTGAGCTGCGGTTGATAAAGTCAATTTATCATGAGCATAAGGGGCGATACGGCTACCGCCGAATTCACTTGGAACTAAAAAATCAGGGGTTCGAGCTTAATCACAAAACGGTTCAAAGGCTTATGGCTCAGCTCAACCTTAAATCGACGGTCAGGATTAAAAAGTATCGTTCATATCGAGGAGAGTCTGGAACAGCAGCTCCTAACGTGCTTGAAAGAGATTTTAGTGCGACTCAACCCGATGAAAAATGGGTAACTGATGTCACGGAGTTCAAAGTAAAAGAGCAGAAAGTATACTTGTCTCCCGTTGTCGACTTGTTTACTCAGGAAGTGGTTGCTTATAGAGTGGCTAAAAATGCCTGCTTGCCGCTTGTCACGGATATGCTGACGGAAGCCATATCAAAGCTTAAACCCAACTCAAAGCCAATTATACATAGCGATCAAGGTTGGCAATATCGCCATCGACAGTATCAAAAAAAGGTAGCGGAGAGTGGGTTAACGCAAAGCATGTCGAGAAAAGGTAACTGCTTGGATAATGCGGTTGCTGAAAACTTTTTTGCTTTACTCAAAACAGAGATGTATCACAACCAAAGCTTTGAAGATGCAGATGCTCTGATAGAGCAAATTAAAGAATACATCGAGTACTACAATACCAAACGTATAAAAGTGAAACTAAAAGGCCTGACTCCGATAGAATATCGAACTCAGGCCTTGAAAGCCGCTTAACAGAAATGTCCAACTTTACGGGGTCACTTCA
>NZ_JBFRTU010000151.1:0-268 GCF_041474275.1 Vibrio sp. 10N.222.52.B7
CTTTTTTAAAGCTGACGATCCAGCTTGTATCCAAGCCATTGGGATTGGAATTAATCGCGGTGATTTCCCCATAGCATGAGCGATGGTTTGCATCAATTGAGTTGTCGATACATCATGATCATCAGAAGCTAAGAAAGTCTGTCCCGGAGCTGAAGGGTGTTCGCAACAGGTTAATATTAAACTGGATAGATTATCCAGATAAACCAAACTTCTCTGGTTTTTTATAGCGCCGAACGGTAACGGGATGCCTTCGTCAATCAAACGCATC
>NZ_JBFRTU010000152.1:0-283 GCF_041474275.1 Vibrio sp. 10N.222.52.B7
TCCAAATTGTTAAAGAGCTTGATTCAAACTAATGAACCATTTTTAAATATTTTCAAATAAAAACACTTAAAGATGGTGGAGCTATGCGGGATCGA
Organism: Vibrio sp. 10N.222.52.B7; assembly: GCF_041474275.1. Lineage (NCBI taxonomy): Bacteria > Pseudomonadati > Pseudomonadota > Gammaproteobacteria > Vibrionales > Vibrionaceae > Vibrio > Vibrio sp. 10N.222.52.B7. The sequence continues at coordinate 96 of NZ_JBFRTU010000152.1, forward strand.
ACCGCAGACCTCCTGCGTGCAAGGCAGGCGCTCTCCCAGCTGAGCTATAGCCCCATCTTTGTATCTAGTCGATATTGGTGGGTCTGAGTGGACTCGAACCACCGACCTCCCGCTTATCAGGCGAGCGCTCTAACCAGCTGAGCTACAGACCCAATATCGTCTCTTTTACTTTCTAAACCTAATCAATC
>NZ_JBFRTU010000153.1:0-330 GCF_041474275.1 Vibrio sp. 10N.222.52.B7
TCCAAATTGTTAAAGAGCTTGATTCAATAAATTGAAGCATTTTTAAAGATTCTCGTAAGACTTTTTGTCGAACAAGAACGCTTAAAGATGGTGGAGCTATGCGGGATCGAACCGCAGACCTCCTGCGTGCAAGGCAGGCGCTCTCCCAGCTGAGCTATAGCCCCATCTAGGTCGATATTGGTGGGTCTGAGTGGACTTGAACCACCGACCTCCCGCTTATCAGGCGAGCGCTCTAACCAGCTGAGCTACAGACCCAATATCGTCTCTTAACTTTTCTAAACCTAATCAATCTGTGTGGGTACTCATCGTGTATATCTTCGTATAAGGAGG
>NZ_JBFRTU010000154.1:0-574 GCF_041474275.1 Vibrio sp. 10N.222.52.B7
GCTTTCTACGCATACAGTGTCGGTGTTGTACAAGGCGCTGAGCTATCAAATAGTCACTACCAACGCTTTTTACAGCTTAAAGGTTGGGGCTTACCTATGTGCCCCGAGACTAAGCAACTGAGCTCTCTCGAAGACGTGAAAGCCTATTACCAAGATATTATGACTCGTCGTGATGCTCTGGCTTACGAGATTGATGGCGTTGTTATCAAAGTCGACGATATCGCGGCTCAAGAAGTGCTTGGTTTTGTTGCACGAGCGCCACGTTGGGCAATTGCTTATAAGTTCCCAGCTCAAGAAGAGATTACACTGCTCAATGACGTTGAATTTCAGGTGGGCCGTACTGGCGCTATTACGCCGGTTGCTAAACTTGAACCTATCTTCGTTGGTGGCGTGACGGTCAGCAATGCCACTTTACACAATGCCGATGAGATTGCGCGTTTAGGCGTGAAGGTAGGCGACAGCGTTATTATTCGCCGTGCAGGTGACGTTATTCCACAAATAGTGGCTGTTGTACTAGATCGTCGCCCTGAAACGGCTAGAGACATTGTTTTCCCTGATGCTTGCCCAGTATGTA
>NZ_JBFRTU010000154.1:1302-2193 GCF_041474275.1 Vibrio sp. 10N.222.52.B7
GATGCTTGCCCAGTATGTAGTTCTGCGGTTGAGCGTGTAGAAGGTGAAGCTGTAGCGCGTTGTACTGGCGGTTTAGTCTGTCAGGCGCAGCGTAAAGAAGCACTTAAACACTTTGTTTCTAGAAAGGCGCTAGACGTTGATGGACTGGGCGTGAAAGTTATTGAGCAGCTTGTGGACCGTGAAATGGTCGAAACACCTGCTGATTTATTTAAGCTAAGTGCTGGCGTGATTACTGTTCTTGACCGAATGGGGCCTAAATCGGCACAGAACGTCGTGAGTGCGTTGAATAAAGCTAAAGACACGACGTTAGCGCGTTTCCTCTATTCACTCGGTATTCGTGAAGTCGGTGAGGCGACAGCGATGAACTTAGCGCAACACTTTAAGACGTTGGAACTGGTTCAAGCAGCTACTCATGAACAATTAGTTGAAGTGTCAGATATTGGTGACATCGTTGCTAGCCATATCACCAGCTTCTTCTCACAAGAGAAAAACAGAGCGGTCGTCGATCAGCTGATAGAGCTAGGTGTGAATTGGCCAATCATCGAAGAAGCTGCCGATGACCAAGAGCTACCATTAGAAGGTAAAGTCGTTGTGTTAACAGGCTCATTGTCGCAATTAGGTCGAAGTGAAGCTAAAGCTGCGTTACAAGCATTAGGTGCGAAAGTGACGGGTAGCGTATCGAAGAAAACGGACATCTTGTTTGCCGGTGAAGCTGCGGGTTCTAAATTAACTAAAGCACAAGATTTAGGTATCGAAATAAGAACAGAAGAAGATCTAATAGCCCTTATTTCGTAAGTAAATACAGATAAAAAAAGCTCAAAGGCACTCCTTTCAAGGGAGTGCCTTTTTTGTTTCTGATATAAAAATGAGGGCTTTTTAATTGTTGAGAAT
>NZ_JBFRTU010000154.1:2916-4629 GCF_041474275.1 Vibrio sp. 10N.222.52.B7
CTTTTTAATTGTTGAGAATTTTGTTCCTATACGAACTCTAAAATCAGGACAGTGACGCTGCTCAACATTAATGAAATACCATTGTAGTTGTATCAAAAATGCGAGTCATATCTATTTTTACAAAGTGATAATTACCTCAAGTTGTTGAATTTATTGGTATTGATTTTGTTTTGGTGAGGATTTTTCTATTTATCGATCTGGATCACTAAGTACCTATTAAATTTGCACCAACTCATATTTTTTTAGATGAAAATTAAGTTCTCATTGATCTTTTTGAGGGCGAAGTTAGTCTTAATGCCATGGATGCACATGATGTGTATAACCAGAAAGGAAATAGAGAATTCAGAGTTTAGGGTTCTCAAACAAGAAAAGGTATTTCTCTCTACGGCGGCCAACTTTAGGCGGGGAATATTCAAACAGCTATATCCATTTTTAGGAGTTTTATTCCATGGAAAACAAAATTTTCAAACGTACTCTACTAGGTGCATCCGTTGCACTTTTATCGACAGGCGTAATGGCGAAAGAAGTTGGTATCAACTCTGATTTCAACGTTGACGTATACGGTGTTGCAGCTATCTCTCTAGTTAACTACAACACGACTGATAACAATGACTCTAGCTCAGGTTACGCTGTAGAGAATGAATCTCGTATCGGCTTCCGTGCTCATAAAGAGATGTTTGATGACGTATTAATCACAATGCAGATTGAATCTGGTTACGTTGATAGCACTGACTGGTCTCATGGTGGTGTTTCAGGCGGTGTGCTTGGTTTCCGTGATACGTTCGTTGGCGCTTCTGGCTCTTGGGGTAACCTACGTGTGGGTCGTGTTCTTACGCCACTATACGAAATCGTCGATTGGCCATTCTCTAACCCTGGTCTAGGTTCTGTATTCGATTGGGGCGGCATCAACGGTCACTACGATCGTCAATCTAACCAAGTACGTTACGATTCAGCTAAATTTGGTGGTTTCTCTTTTGCAGCTTCTGTTGGTCGTGATGATAACGACAACGGTGGCGGTGCAGCAACTCGTGACGCAAACTTTGTTGGCGCAAGTGCTAAGTACAGCTTCGAGAAAGTAACATTAATGGGTGCGGTTGAATCTGGTACACGTGTAACTCCAGCTGTTGATGCTGGTTTTGAGTTTAACCCAGAGACGGGTATTGCAGACCCTGTAGATGCTGCTGCGGAAATTAAAGACGATACATTTGCATACATCGTTGGTTTCGAAGCAAGCTTACCAGCAGGTTTCGGTATTGCAGCTGCGTTTAAAGGCGAAGAGCTAGATAACGGCATCCGTAAGCAAACACAAGATTCTTACTCAATTATTGGTCAATACTGGAACGGTCCAATCGGCTTTAAACTGGGTTACGCAGCGAACTTAGAATCTGAACTTAACGGTAAGAAAGAAGCTAACTCAGATAGCAACACTATCTCTGGTCAGCTAATGGCTGTTCATAACGGTTTCGTACCTTACCTACGTGTAGCGGGTCGTACAGTTGGTGACGCTGATACAGATATCGTAACTCGCGTTGGTCTTGAGTACGGTTTCTAAGCTAGAATCTTTAGCTTAAACAGTTAGATAAAAATTAAAACGCTGGTAAATTTTGTTTGCCAGCGTTTTTCCATAGTGAACATAAGGAATTAGTCATAATGAATAAAGTTAGTGTAGTTGTATTATCATTATTTTTGGGAGCTTGTAGTTCACTCGATTCA
>NZ_JBFRTU010000154.1:5307-6734 GCF_041474275.1 Vibrio sp. 10N.222.52.B7
TTGTAGTTCACTCGATTCACAAAGTAATTTTGCAGACTCAGTTGCTGATGTGCAGCCCAAAGGTGGTTACATTAAAGTAACCGGTCAATCTTACGTAGCAGAAAATAGAGCAAATGTAGGCGCAGATATTCTCAAGTCGTCGCTTTACTTTACATACAATAAAGAAGTAACACCAAATACTGCCCCAGAATCTTCAATTACTATGGACGTGAGTTACTTCCAAAGTTACAAAGAGTACGAAACGGTTAGTTTTTTTGGTAAAACGATAGAATTAGAAGATAGACAAGTACCAAGAGAAAGCTGCAGCGAGCACTGTACTAAGACTCAATATATTAAGTTTCCATTAAGTGACGCTGATATTCAGCAAGCAAGACAAAAGAATTTAGAATTTACGCTTGAAGGCCAAAACTCAGTCATGAGCACGACTTTTATCGTACCAAAGGCGTATATCGACACAATTTATAACGGTGCAAATAATCATACAGCTATCGCGGTTGCTCCAGTCGCGGCTGTTCCAGTAGCAGCAGTAGTTGCTGAAGAGCCAAAAGCATCACAAGCACAAGAGATGGTGAATTACTGGTATGGTGAAGCAACCAAAGAAGAGCAATCTGCAGTAACAGATTGGGCATTCAAGAACCGTAAGAACGCTAACCCAGCATTACTAGAAGGCTCAAAAGAGATCGAAATGGTTTCATACTGGTTCAATAAGCTAGACAGTGAAGAAAAATCTCAAACTATGATTTGGTTGTTAGAACAAGAGTAAGTTTCTAACGTTACACCCTAGCTATGTTTTTCAGCCGCAGTATTGTATAACAGCAGTACTGCGGTTTTTCATTTTAGGCTTACAGGTAAGATTGTGAATATTGGTGAAGTAGCGAAGCGTGTTGGTACAACAGCGAAATCCATTCGTTTTTACGAAAGTAAAGGCATGATGAGCCCACCGCACCGATCAGAAAATGGTTACAGGCAATATGGCGAGATTCATATCGAACAGTTAGAGTTCGTTTTGAGAGCTAAAATGGTTGGTTTCACTCTCGATGAGTGTAAGTCACTGGTTGAGTTGGCAATGAATCCCAACAGACAAAGCTACGAAGTAAAGAAGAAGGCTACTCAGAAGTTAGATGAAATAGAGTTGAAGCTTGCGGAGTTAAACAAGATGAAGGTGCAGCTACAATCTTGGGTACATGACTGCCCTGGAGATACTTCAACGGAATGTCCTATCTTGAATAATCTATCTGGCCGCAGTTAGGTTATTCCAGTTCTAAATAATCGTCAGGCAGCAATTTCATTACTAGCCTGACTTTAATCACCTATCACAGCACCTATCACAGCACCTTTCCGCCGTAATGTTTACAGATCAACAGTGGTACATGAGTGACTGCGTTACCATCTGAACACTTAACGATAGGCCCCATGTTTCCGTTACC
>NZ_JBFRTU010000155.1:0-610 GCF_041474275.1 Vibrio sp. 10N.222.52.B7
ACTTTACGAGCAACAACGTTAGCGTCGCTCAACGTACCACCATGCATAGCGAGGTCTAATCCTTGACGGTACATGTCGACAAAGGCGTTACTAATGTTGCGAATATCAAGCTCAACCTTAGGGTACATATCTTGGAATTTAAACAGAGTCGACTGCATGATGTCGCTGGTTTCAGGCAATAGACCAATCTTAATTTGCCCGTGTGCAACCTCTGAAAGGTTGGAAGCGACATGGTTCGCTTTGTCGAGCGCACTCAATGCATTGAGTAGTTCTTTGTAATAGAGCTCGCCAGATTTGGTTAAGGAGAGGCTTCGTGTGGTTCTAAAGAACAGTTGAATGCCGAGAGACTTCTCAAGGTCGTTAATTCTACGGCTAACGTTAGCTCGGGGAAGGTCAAGTGCATTGGCTGCGGCAGTAAAACTACCCAGTTCGACAACGGTGGTAAACAGCTTAAGATCTGCGATTTTCATAACAACGGCATTTAATCGTTTTTAGAACAGTATGTTGGCATCGTATACCAATTGGATTTTAAAATCGAAGCGTTCTTGGGTTTGGCTTGTTTTAAGACAGTAAAAAGCCAGCTGACAAATCATTATCAAAGCTGGCTTTG
>NZ_JBFRTU010000156.1:0-3050 GCF_041474275.1 Vibrio sp. 10N.222.52.B7
GCACATTGGAGCATTGAAAATCAGATGCACTGGCGATTAGACGTTGGTTTTAAAGAAGATGAATGTCGGATACGTCGAGAGCAAGCCGGTGAGAATTTAGCAGTTATAAGACATATAGCTTTAAATCTGCTGACGGAAGAAATCAGCTTCAAAGCAGGGATCAAAAGAAAGCAGAAAAAAGCGAACCGCAATAACGCTTACCTTTCGCAAGTCCTTGCAGGGCAAGGGGCTTCGTAATCTTGCCCTGCCATTTGGCATCTCCATTTCGAAAGTAGCACCGGCGATATTCCTAAGGATAGCGCTACTGACTTTACGGTATCAGAAGAGTTGAGAGATTGCTGAACAGCTTCTCGCTTAAATTCGTCTGTAAATTGTCTTTGTGATTTTACTTTCATGACACTTAATACTCTGTATTAAGTGTCTACTTTAATGGGGTCACATCAAAAGCGCCGCTCTTCGCATCTCGTTTACTCGTCACTCGTATCTATTATTTATCCACTCGCACCTGCTTTTAAGTCTTTCGCATCCTGTTTACCTGTTACTCACATCTGCTCTTTTAGCTCTTCGCATCCCGCTACTCGTCACTAGCATCTACTTTTTTATAACTCCTCCCGTTAAATACAATTCTATAACCGCTAACACCGGATAGCCAAACGTTTCATTCGTCATTTCCCCAAGGTTTTCCAATCGTATCTGTGCATACAGCCTATAAAACTGACAACGGATGTGATTTTAGCAAAGTGATAGCGCGTGTAGAGGGGACATTTGTGAGTTCTTAGCTTTGCTGTTGAATCACTACCTTCAAGGGTTAGCACGCACATAAATTAAAGTGGCGAACAACAATCAAAGCTTCCTACCTCCTGTATCGTAACAGCAACATTTTTATTGATATAGAAAAGCGCTACTTCATAGGGCACCGGCTTCTACAAAACGTACAATGCTTTGTGAGATGTTTGTCAGAATAGGATGAATTTCAAACTGGTCAATATGCACTTAATTTGCTAGACTGCGCAGCAAAGTAGAAACCGTATAAAAACCGTATAATGGCGGATGAATGATCAAACCTTGCCTGTAGGAGCTAAACCTAAGGGCGGTAGCATATCTAAATGCGAATGGGTGGCAGTCAAAAGGTCGTAAAAAACCTTTGGCGACCTATTGGGGCGGTTTTAAAAAGTAAGCAAAATCTAGGTTTTATAAGGGATTATCTGCAATAGACTGTCTCAACGTGAATAAAAAGTGTCAAAAAGCACTGAGGTTGCTTTATGGAAACCTGAGACGAGATAGGAGCCTTTGGAGAAAAGAAATTAAAAAGTTTAGTTTTCATGCATCAAGTATACCAAGTCAAGGTAGGATAGCGCGTATTGTTGGATTGGTCCGGAAAAATTCACGAATATGTCCATCTTTAAAGTAGGGCAAGATCATGAAAGCCGTTTATAGAATAAAGGGTGCTGTAAGGTTGTTTTGCCAGTTGTACACTGATGTCGAATACATCGAGAGCAAGTTTGTGAGAACTTAACAGTGATAAGGAACATGGTTTTAAATCTGCTGACGGAAGAAGCTATCTTCAAAGTTGGGATAAAAAAGCAGAGAAAAGTGAACCGTAGCAACAGTTATCTATCGCAAGTCCTTTTAGGGTAAAGTGCGTCGTAATCCTGCTCATAAATATCAAATTCGAAGTGCTATGGTTATTGTAAACTTAAGTGAAAATTAACTATAGATTTAAATGTAAAAAGCCACCTTTAAGGCTTAAACATACATCTGAAAATAACATTAATAACTAAAGTCTCTATTTAATGAACGATAAGCTAGTTAACCTTAAATTTTTAACACCAATATTTACTCAAGTATTAAGTTGCATTTTCTTTTTCTTTAATAGTGAAAGTAGTATTATATGGATCTTCACTTTAATTATAAACTTGTTGTATTTAGAGCGTTTTGTTAAAGCAATACCATTATTCGTCATGTTTCTTTTCTTTTTGTTATATACAGTTGAACTAAGAAATTACTTTGTTCACGGTTACTATATTTCTGCTTGGTTTAGCTTTCAGAATGTATATTATTTAAATAAGGTAATGGTATTACATGGACTATTCTTGATTTCTTTTGGTAGTATGCTGTTTAACGTCAGAGACTTTAGAAATTTATCTATTAATTCAAACCCAGATCGAGTCGTATTTTACGCATCTCTTGTTGTCTTTGTGGTGTGTACAAAATATGGTTTGTCTGGTGATACGGTATTTACAAATAATTTCGGGGCTAGAGAAGTAAACAAATCACCTTTGTTCGAATATTCGTTAGCTATTTTGCTTATTTCAATCATACATACTGATAAGTCTAGAATACAAATGATAGTACTGTATGCTTGTGTATCCTATTATTGTTTGAAGTCGACGATCTATGGTGGAAGAGTTGAAGTTATTCAGGTTGTTTTATTGTTTTCTTATTTCTTTACCAACTTCTTTATCAAGTGGAGTTTAAAAAAACTTTACATATCAATTTTTTTATCAATGGCAATAATTTTGATTATTGGGAAGATAAGGCATGACCCTACGCTTATCATAAATTTAATCAGTGACCCTTTATCAGTTTTCCTTCAAGCACCTTCAGAAGAGAAAAATATTGTTTCCACTAACTATGGTGATGTTCTACAATCTTCGGCACGAATGATTGGATTATCAGAAACGGGGTACTGGTCATTCGAATTTAGATTGAAAAGCTTTTTATCATATCTATTCAATATGTTTCTTTATGGGACTGAGGCAAAATCATATTCCAATTTAGCTTTACTAGATCAAGAAAATTATGGGGCTGGTGGTGGCGGGTTAATATCAGCCTATTTTTATGTATGGTTAGGGTGGCTTGGTCCTGTTATTTCGGGTCTTATTATTGGGTATGTTTTAAAATTCGCATCATATAGTAGAAATAAAAAATACATATCAGTATATGCATTCTGTGTTTTATTTACTTTTCCTAGGTGGTATGCATATACTCCAATAGGATTTACTAAGTTATGTCTTATAACAACATTATTATATTTTATAGTATTTAGA
>NZ_JBFRTU010000157.1:0-332 GCF_041474275.1 Vibrio sp. 10N.222.52.B7
CGCACGGTTTTAGTATCAATTCGTTGTAAACAACAACTCAATACAAGGATTTCTGTTCTTATAAGAAAGAAGCCCTAAATAGTGGCGCGTCCTGGAGGATTCGAACCTCCGACCGCCTGGTTCGTAGCCAGGTACTCTATCCAGCTGAGCTAAGGACGCACGGTTTTTGATATTAATTCTCGACGAACGATTTATCAATATCAGGATTCACATTCTTATAAGAACTAAACCCTAAATAGTGGCGCGCTCTGGAGGATTCGAACCTCCGACCGCCTGGTTCGTAGCCAGGTACTCTATCCAGCTGAGCTAAGAGCGCACGGTTTTAGTATCAA
>NZ_JBFRTU010000158.1:0-238 GCF_041474275.1 Vibrio sp. 10N.222.52.B7
ATGAGCGCGTTGCTATGCTTGCTATCGGTGTCGCGGCAATGATTGGTGCTATTGCACCGAATAACCCGATATCACGTTGGTTAGGCCTTGCTGGTTGGGGATTTGGCGCCTACAAAGGTTTGACGTTGGCTTTAGAGCACGTCGATTACCAGTTTAATCCATCTCCTTTCGCAACCTGTGATTTATTCGTTACTTTCCCTAGCTGGGCACCTTTAAACCAATGGGCTCCGTGGATGTT
>NZ_JBFRTU010000159.1:0-1032 GCF_041474275.1 Vibrio sp. 10N.222.52.B7
GATGTTTCCACTAATTTGTACACTGAAGTCACAACAAATTCAATACATTCAAGATCGATTTGATGATCAGATTTAGGTGTGATCATATACTGTTTTTTAACAGCAGATATTTAGCCATAATGAATGGATTAAGCCTTTTGGACCATATTTCAGTTATTCGAGACCCTCGCCAAGCTTGGAAAATAGAGCACACGCTAACCGACATTATCTTCTTAACAATTGCAGCAGTGATTGCTGGTGCTGAAGGTTGGGAGGATATTGAAGATTTTGGTGAAGATAACTTGGAATGGCTTAGGCAGTATGGTGATTTCAAACAAGGCATACCAGTACACGATACCATTGCCCGAGTTATCAATCTTATTTCCGCCAAGCAACTGCAACGATGCTTTACTGCGTGGATGAAAGACTGTCATGAGACGACAGAGGGTGAAGTGATTGCTATCGACGGCAAAACTCTCAGAGGCACATACAACAAAGACAAGCGTTGTGGTGCAATCCATATGGTTAGTGCCTTTAGTGCAGCAAACCAAGTTGTACTAGGACAAGTGAAGACTGCGGATAAAAGCAATGAAATAAAAGCGATCCCTGAACTGCTTGAAATGCTTTCCTTGCGAGGTTGTTTAGTGACTATTGATGCTATGGGATGCCAGAAGGATATAGCTGAAAAGATAGTCGCTCAAGATGCAGATTATCTCTTAGCGGTAAAAGGTAATCAAAAACGATTGGAGCAAGCGATTAGCCAAGTGTTTAATTCTAGTATGATTAATAGTTTTGAAGGTGATAAATACGTCACTCAAGAGAAAGGGCATGGTCGTACAGAAACGCGTTTGAGTATGGTTGTTCACAATACAGATTTCTTAGGCTATATAGCGTTTGATTGGGCTGAACTCTCCACAATTGGTATGGTCGTTTCAATTCGTCAAGAAGGTGATAAGCCAGCAGAAACAATGCAAATCAAGCACTACATAAGCTCAGCAAAACTAACGGCTAAAGCTTTACTAGAGAGCACGCGAGCACATTGGAGCATTGAAA
>NZ_JBFRTU010000160.1:0-295 GCF_041474275.1 Vibrio sp. 10N.222.52.B7
ATGAGTTTCGTGATAGAACTAACGTATCACGAAAAATCCGTGCTACAAGTGGTTGCATATTGAAAATCATGCGACATTATAGTCTGCCGACCAAAAATCACTAAATCATCAGCCAAAAGAAAAGGAAAGACATGTTTAAAACGATTATCGATAACGAACTATCCATCGCATTGGTTGAAGAGAGTTTCGCTTCTCACTATGCGGAAATCTCACAAAGTCAGAATGAGTATCTAAGCCAATGGCTTGTGTGGCCACCACATTGTAAAACCGAGCAAGACTTTAGGATCTTCATCCA
>NZ_JBFRTU010000161.1:0-3361 GCF_041474275.1 Vibrio sp. 10N.222.52.B7
TTACGGGGTCACTTCATAATTGCTGGCTTTTAATTTATTTCACTAAAAAATTGTATAAAAAAGGTAATAAGTGAAATTACTTCTCTGCCATCTCTTTTTTAACCATTACTGCAGCAGCAACGATGAAAGTGATGATTAGGCCTAGTTCCATGATTAACTCCAAAGAAAATTAACATTAAACATATAATTCGCGAGCATAATAACACAGCGGATACAGAATGATACTTTTTAACCACTAATTTACTTTTTATTCGATTAAGATCAAAAAAGATGCCCGAAAGCATCTTTTAATTTTTGAATCATTCACGAAACCACTAGGTTAACCAGGGAATCCATTCGGGTTTGTTGACTGCCAGCGCCATGTATCTTCGGTCATTTCAGCCAATGTGCGGCTTGCATTCCAGCCCAATTCTTTCTGAGCTTTAGCTGGATCTGCCCAACACTCTGCGATGTCACCAGGACGGCGTTCAACTAGCTTGTAAGGGATCTCTTTACCGCTTGCTTGTTCGAATGCTTTAACCATGTCTAACACACTTGAACCGTTACCCGTACCAAGGTTGTAGATATGAAGACCGTCTTTGCACCCTACTTTCTCAAGCGCTGCGATGTGGCCATCAGACAGATCCATTACGTGGATGTAATCGCGAACGCCAGTCCCGTCTTTTGTTGGATAATCGCTACCAAATACAGATAGGAATTCACGGCGGCCCACTGCTACTTGAGAGACAAATGGCATTAGGTTATTTGGGATACCTTGCGGGTCTTCACCTAGCTCACCACTTGGATGTGAACCTACAGGGTTAAAGTAACGCAGCAGTGTAATGCTCCAATCAGGATTGGCTTTTTGGAAATCGGTTAAACACTCTTCAACCATTAGTTTACTACGACCATATGGGTTGGTAGCGCTTGTTGGGAAGTCTTCAGTAATTGGCACACTTGCAGGATCACCGTATACCGTTGCTGAAGAGCTAAATACCAAGGTTTTTACACCCGCATCACGCATTGCATCAACAAGAACTAAAGTGCCGTTTACGTTGTTGTCGTAGTATTCAAGAGGCTTTTCCACAGACTCTCCGACGGCTTTCAGACCAGCAAAATGGATAACCGCTTCGATGTTGTGTTGCTTCATAGTTTCAGTCAAAAGCGCTTTATCACGAACGTCACCTTCAATGAAGTTGGGACGAACGCCCGAGACTTTTTCGATGCGCTCTAGAACGCTTGGTTTACTGTTGTACAAGCTATCAAAAAGTACAGGTGTCATACCTGCGCTGATCATCTGGATACTTGTATGGCTACCAATGTAACCCATGCCACCTGTAACTAAAACATTCATGCTTAGCAGACCTTTTAATTAAAAATATTCAACCTATCACTTATGATACAACAACTTAGGGTGAGCTCACAAACACCGGTGCCTATTTACCCTCACGAGCGAACACAAACTGACCTTTTCCTTTGCGTTTCGCTTGGTACATAGCCTCATCAGCAACCTTTAGAATCACGTCAATATCACGCTCTGAGCCATCAACTAAATTGATACCTAAGCTCGCCCCAACATGAAGTGAACGCTGTTTATAATTCACTTCTTGCCCGATCAGATCCAACAATCGCTCGGCTAACTTCGCTAATAAGACTTTGTTTGTCTGTTTAATAATAAGAACAAATTCATCACCCGACAAACGTGCAACCAAATCCCCCGCTCTTACCTGAGATAATAACCGGTTTGACACTTCTTTAAGGATTTCGTCACCTGCATCGTGTCCATAGTTGTCATTCACTTCTTTGAAGCCATCCAAATCCAAGTAGATAACCGCAAAATGCTGATTTGAATAGTGGCTCGACGTGACAACATCATCCATAACCTTATACAGCTGCGCTCTATTCGCTAACCCGGTTAATGCATCGTGATGAGCCAAGTGTTCGAGTCTTTCCATCTCTTTAACGTTGGATAAATCAGACAGCGTTAATACCATATCAAACTCGTCTTTCTCATTGTCTGACGAAACTCGATTCACTTTTACAAACATTGGAACCAAAGTGCCGGATGCGCTTTTCTCCCACACTTCGCCTTGCCATTGACCATAGTTTTCTAACGAACTGCGAATTGTCGGCATCAATGATGAAAATTGCTGCCACGAAAATACTTCAAATGGTGTTTTGCCCACCAGCAGATCAGAGTGATAACCGAGAAGTTGTGTGATCGCCGGGTTAACCATGGTTATCACATTGGATGAGTTGAGCACGATCAAGCCGTCTTTACTGTTTTCGAAAACACCCGCAGCAATACGTTGGCGACTCATGGCCGTTTCTATGTCGGTGACATCTTGGATTGCATAAAGAATACGACCATGTTTTGTCAAAGAACGACTGCTCACACGAAGCCAGCGTTTTGATTGAAAGAGATCGGTGGTTTCCAGCAATTCGTCATTAAGTTCAATATTGGCATCAATAACATCTTGTAAGTAACCCGTTTGCTTGGTCGCGATCAACTCTTGGATCAACAAATTCTCAAGAAAGGCTTCCGAGCATTTAAAAATATCCCGAGTAGCTGCGTTCGCATGAAGAATGAGCCCTTTTTCATCCACCACCAACAAAGAGTGCTGAACGGTTTCAATGACCTCATTTGCGAATGATTTTTCTTCTTGTAACTTGTCTAACGTAAAATTGATTTGGTTATCGCGATGTTGAAGTCTTTCTAACATGGTATTGAAAGCTCGAACCAGATCGCCGATTTCATCGCGGTTCGTTACGACTAATTTAGGCTGCTTCGAACGACGCTCAACAAAGGCTTGCATCGCCTCATTGAGGTCAAACATCGGTTCGATAATCAAGCGTTGCACCAATTTGACCACTACTCCGCCTAACATCACCAGAAACAACAGGTAGACGACCGCAACCTTGAAAATATTCGTTAAGATTGAATTAAACGTCTCTTTTGATATTGTCACTCTCAAGTTCGCGATAACAGCGTCATCCAGCGTCACAGGAACGAGCAAGAAGATGAAATGCTCAGAGATGGCAAATTGATGATCCGCGATATCGTCTAATTCTTCTGCGTTTGGCCTTGGAACCAGAGTGTTGCTCACCTGATAACTGGCAAAAAGCTGTTCGTTGATGTCATAGAGCTTCACTCTAACAATATCTTTATCTGCGACGAAAGCTGACAATATTTCCTGAGCCGATGACTTGTCTTCAAATAAAATCGCGGCTTGCAAGTTATAAGCAACACCTTGTGCTAGCACTTTAACACGCTGAATAAGACTCTCTTTCTCTCTCTCAAACGTGACAGTGTAATTTACCGATTGGATCGTTACAAAAGTGACTGCGATGAAGATGATAATGGGTAATATCAGCTTGTTTT
>NZ_JBFRTU010000162.1:0-763 GCF_041474275.1 Vibrio sp. 10N.222.52.B7
CTGAAATCGCACGAGCAATGGGCGCTGAAGGTATCACGGTTGATAAGCTAGAAGATGTAGGTCCAACCTTGCAAAAAGCCATCGACATGCAGATGAACGAAGGCAAAACAACCATCATTGAAATCATGTGTACTCAGGAGTTGGGCGACCCGTTCCGCCGAGATGCACTATCAACACCGGTTCGTTTCCTAGATAAATACAAAGATTACGTATAAGTCATAGGAAGTTTGCCCGGCCAGCGCATCATCGAGAAGGTTATCGAGCGCATGGTCGGGTAATATTAACGGGTATTGGCAAGTGCTTAGGTGAAGAACATAAACGCTTAGTTCAATAATCTCTAGTTAAACATTAGAACACTAATTAAATGGCTCATAAGTATATAAGTGGTTTTAGATATATACACTTTGTCACTCGTTATTATTAATCGATCCTTAACTAATGGATCCAAAAATAGTTCTTTGACGAAGATGTATACCTATTATTATTTTGGGAAGTTATAGCTGACGATGTTAATTTTATAATCGTAAATGTTGATGCTTGGATTGTACCGAATTTAAATTAAGTGACCTATTACATGCATGTTGTGAAAAATAAACGTTATATAAGTTCAATAGAAGAACTGTATGAAATAATCGATTCGCTAATTGCTGAATGTAGTGGGTATCGTGGTTTAATTTATAACGTGTGTGATTATGAAAACAGTAATCTGATGCCAAGCTTAGGTCGCTCAAATCGAAAGAATATTCGCCGTGTCGAACAAGAG
>NZ_JBFRTU010000163.1:0-331 GCF_041474275.1 Vibrio sp. 10N.222.52.B7
CGAGTTGGTGCTTTCTTAGTTTGTCATACAGTGTTTTTCGCGACACCTGCAGCTCTTGTTGTACCTCTTTTAAACGACCTTGATGGCGATGTAGCGCCTCAATCAAGATAATTTGTTCAAAGCTATCGGTGCGTTGGTTCAACGACTGTTGTTGCTCTTCAATGCTCATATTGAGTTCATTTTGCTCATCAGTATCGCTGTCGAGCGACGGCTGCTTAATTTGAGTCAGCACTCTGAGTTCAGCATGTTGGCGAAGCTGACGAATGTTCTCCGTCCAATGCGTTGCAATGAGTCGCTGAATCTCTTTTTCTGTAATGACGGGTGGCGGCAG
>NZ_JBFRTU010000164.1:0-304 GCF_041474275.1 Vibrio sp. 10N.222.52.B7
TCCTGCACGACCCACCATTTCCTCCCAAGGAAATAAAAATATGGGGCTATAGCTCAGCTGGGAGAGCGCCTGCCTTGCACGCAGGAGGTCTGCGGTTCGATCCCGCATAGCTCCACCATTCCTTCCATTAGGAATTAAAACTTTATGGGCGATTAGCTCAGTTGGGAGAGCACCTGCCTTACAAGCAGGGGGTCACTGGTTCGAGCCCGGTATCGCCCACCATCTTTAAGCATTCTCGTAAGAGAGTATTTAAAAATGGGTTTAAAAGTTTAACACTTAAAACTCTTGCTCTTTAACAATTTGG
>NZ_JBFRTU010000165.1:0-542 GCF_041474275.1 Vibrio sp. 10N.222.52.B7
TTGTCGTGGTTGTCATACATTTTATGGCCATTACTTGTGTTAACCGTCTTGGCCACATTCTCGTATTTCTTTAGCACGCTCGCTAACTTCATTGCCGCACCGTTCAACGGTTTACTCGCGGAAAAAGTTGAAGAGTTGTTGAGCGGTAAAAAAGTTAATGACGATGGTTTACTTGATGTCCTCAAAGATACCCCACGTATATTAGCGAGAGAATGGCGCAAGCTTGTCTACATTCTGCCAAAAGCGATCGGTTTATTCCTACTTTTGTTAATTCCAGCACTAGGGCAAACCGTTGCTCCGTTTTTATGGTTCATTTTCACAGCATGGATGTTAGCGATTCAATACGCTGACTACCCGTTCGATAATCATAAAATCAAGTTCGATGACATGAGAAACAATTTGAAACAAAAACAAGGTAAGAGCTACAGCTTCGGTGCGCTTGTTTCTGTTTTCACGACCATTCCAATTTTAAACCTGATTGTAATGCCCGTTGCCGTTTGTGGCGCAACAGCAATGTGGGTTGCTGAGTTTAAAGACCAAGC
>NZ_JBFRTU010000165.1:1264-1765 GCF_041474275.1 Vibrio sp. 10N.222.52.B7
CTGAGTTTAAAGACCAAGCCCTACGCTCACGTCTATAACCCTTCTTAGTTTCGCCTATCTTTTTGAAGTTCTGATTTCAATAAAGATAGGCGTGAATTCTGCTACATATCTATATGATATAACTTTTTAATCCTTTTACCTTTTTTTCAACTTGTTTAATCTAAATTCAAGCTGAACAAACATCGAAAGACACTAGACGGTAAAGTGATTGATATACTACGTTTAGTTCTGTCATTAAATGAAGGAATATCGCATGAGCAAGATCTACGAAGACAACACCCTAACGATTGGTAACACACCTCTAGTCCGCCTTAACAAAGTAAGCAAAGGTAACGTCCTAGCTAAGATCGAAGCTCGTAACCCAAGCTTCAGTGTTAAGTGTCGTATCGGTTCAAACATGATCTGGGAAGCAGAAAAAGCAGGTACGCTGAAGCCAGGTATTGAGCTTGTTGAACCGACTAGTGGTAACACTGGTGTTGCTCTTGCATTCGTAGCAGCAGC
>NZ_JBFRTU010000165.1:2434-2979 GCF_041474275.1 Vibrio sp. 10N.222.52.B7
TTGCATTCGTAGCAGCAGCACGCGGTTACAAACTAACGCTAACTATGCCTGAATCAATGAGCCTAGAACGTCGTAAGCTGCTTAAAGCGCTTGGCGCAAACCTAGTGCTGACTGAAGCACCAAAAGGTATGAACGGTGCGATTGCTAAAGCAGAAGAGATTGTTGCTTCAGACCCAGACAAGTACCTACTACTTCAACAGTTCAACAACCCAGCCAACCCACAAATTCACGAGCAAACGACTGGTCCTGAAATTTGGGAAGCAACAGACGGCGAAATCGACGTGTTTGTAGCGGGTGTTGGTACGGGCGGTACTATCACAGGTACAAGTCGTTACATTAAAGGTGAAAAAGGCAAAGCGATCACTTCAGTAGCGGTTGAACCAGCAGAGTCTCCAGTGATTGCACAGGCACTTGCAGGTGAAGAAATCAAACCAGCTCCACACAAAATTCAAGGTATCGGTGCAGGTTTTATCCCTGGAAACCTAGATTTAGAGATTATTGACCGTGTTGAATCGGTAACTTCTGAAGAAGCGATTGAGATGGCT
>NZ_JBFRTU010000166.1:0-2188 GCF_041474275.1 Vibrio sp. 10N.222.52.B7
TCGAAGATCACCCAAACCAGATATTTTAGGGATTTGGCAACAATTCCATGATTTAAAAGAGTAAAAGGGTTATACATAATAATGTGTTATCTAAATTACTGAAATTATCATGACGCTCAAAGAGATCCTTAAAATTCCCAATGTCCGCTACTTCTTGATGTTTAGAAGCAGCTACTTTGCGCGTTTTTACTACCCTATATTCACACTACTTTATTTAGATTACGGGTTAACCCTGTCTCAATTCGCGATGCTCAATGTAGTTTGGGCGGCCACCATTGTGCTTGCTGAAGTACCGTCGGGTGCATTCGCCGATACCTTAGGCCGCAAGAAACTGGTGGTGCTGTCTTCGATTGTGATGTTTGTTGAGATCGCAATGATCGCCTTAGTGCCAACCGGAAACCCCGACTTGGTGTTCATAGTCTTTCTGATTAACCGGATTCTCAGTGGCTTAGCGATGGCACTGGCCAGCGGCGCCGACGAGGCATTGGCTTACGACACCTTAAAAGAACAAGGTAATGAAGAGTTGTGGCCGCGAGTGCTGCAAATCCAGCTTCGTGTCGCCTCAACGGTCGGTATCTTTGTCACGCTGATTGGTGCGGCGATGTACGACGTGAACTTTATGACGAACATCTTTCATTTCCTTGGACTAGCCGAACCAGAAAGCACTAAAGACCTGATGCGTATTCCTGTGTTCGCCACCCTATTTGTAGCGATGATCGCCATCTATGCCGCGATTAATATGCGCGAAGAGAAAAAGGTGATGCCAAGCGACCAAACCAAATTGGCAACCACCATCTCAAGTCTTAAATTGACGATCGATGCGGGTAAATGGGTATTCGCTACACCTTACGTGCTGTTCATCTTGCTCTACTACAGCCTATTCGAACACACCTCACGCATGTTCCTAACCATGAACAGCCAATACTATCTGGCGATTGATATTCCAATTATCTACTTTGGTTTTATTGGTGCGGGTATAAGTTTGCTTAAGATTATATTGGCAGGACAAAGCCGAAGATTAGCAGAGAGTATTGAGCCTAAAACCTTCATTGTGGTCATGGGTTTAGCAAGCATGGCGACTTATTACTGGATCAGTTTAGGTTGGTCGATTTACGGGGTCATTCCGGCGTTGGTGTTAATCTTTATCATCATGACGATGAACATTTTCATCAGCTACCACCTGAATAAAAAGACCGAATCGCACAACCGAGCCACCGTTCTTAGTTTCAAAGGTTTAATGTTTAACCTCGGATACGGGCTGATCGGGATCTTGTACGCTTACTACTATAAGTTGGTGTCTCAGGGCTTCACCGAACAAGAAATAGAACAGAACCTTGCCTTCTTGGCCTCACTGTCTTCGTTTTTCTATTACTTCACCTTACTGTTCATTTCGATCAGCGCGCTGTTCTATTTCAAAAACAAGAAACAGCCGATCTTCTGAAGAAAGCATCGAACTGTTGAAGATATCTCTACTGCCGAATAGAGAATAAAGGTGAGCCTGTGGCTATAAACAGATAATGACACTTCTTATCAAGTGATTTTTTGTTAGTATCACCACCAAATTACATAACACATGGACGCGTCATGTCTTTTAGTTGGATAGCCTTTACTCTCCTTGCCGCCTTTAGCCAATCTTGGCGCAATGCCTTTCAAAGTAAATTAAGTGGCACCATGAGCGTGGCTGGCGTAACGTTAGCGCGATTTATTTGGGCTAGCCCTATCGCCCTTATTTACCTCTGCGCCCTCTATCAATGGCAGCCCGTATCCGCACCGGATTTTTCGGGTGAGTTTGTTTTCTATATTGTTGCTGCCGCCATCATGCAGATCCTCGCGACCGGCTTAATGGTGATGCTGTTCAAGCTCGAAAACTATGCGATAGGCGCAGGCTTAGCCAAGTGTGAAGCCCCCGTATCTGCTGTGCTATCCGTATTGTTTTTTGGTACTGCTTTGACACTAACAGGTTGGGTCGGCGTACTTATTGGTACTTTAGGCGTGCTAATCATGAGTAGCGCTTCTGGCTGGCGAAGCTTGTCCCCGAAAGTGTTCTTATTAGGTATGGCGTGTAGCACCGCCTTTGCTTTAACGTCTCTTTGGGTACGGGAAGCAAGTTTGAGCATAGGGTTGCCCTTCCCTCATAGCGCTGCTTGGGTGCTGTTCCTCGTCATTTCCCTTCAGACAGTGATTATCT
>NZ_JBFRTU010000167.1:0-424 GCF_041474275.1 Vibrio sp. 10N.222.52.B7
GTGTTATTGACGGCTAGCCCAGGTATCTTTTCAGCGGTCATGATGGGACTAGGGAGAGCCGTTGGCGAAACTATGATTGTCTTGATGGCTACAGGTAACACACCAATTCTTGACTGGAATATTTTGGAAGGGATGAGGACGCTATCCGCAACGATTGCTGTCGAACTACCAGAATCAGAGGTAGGTGGTTCTCACTTCCGCTTGCTGTTCTTAGCGGCACTCTTGCTGTTTATTTTCACGTTCGCGGTGAACTCAGTCGCAGAGTGGGTTAGACAAAGATTGAGAGATAAATATCGTGCGCTGTAGTTTTAAAGGTTCACCTCAATGTGTCTCAATGGCTTTTAGTTGTTTGGCTAGCGTATCTCGCGAACTTGGCTGTTTCTTGGTTTCAGCACGTCAAGATCAAGGTCGATCATGATGAACA
>NZ_JBFRTU010000168.1:0-252 GCF_041474275.1 Vibrio sp. 10N.222.52.B7
CCTAAAATACTGATATGTGAATAGAAACTCTCGTTCCAGAAATGAGAGATACACAAGGAATCATGGTTCAAGAATAGCGCAGACCAAACGCAAAAAGGCCCAATCGATATACCGACTGGGCCTTTCACTGATGTATAAAGCTTATCTCAGGAAAGCTCTATTCGCTTCCAACTGAGTTCGCCGAACAACACCAATTTAGAATGCGTAGTTTGCGTCAACAAGTTCGCTTACTTCTACTTTGCTTACTTCTGC
>NZ_JBFRTU010000169.1:0-1103 GCF_041474275.1 Vibrio sp. 10N.222.52.B7
TGGTGAATGATAAGTAATTTTAATGACTAATATCAATTATCATGCTGTTTTTTCGTTAATTATATTTATTTAAATATTGACTCTACAAATGAGTTTTTATTAATTGACAATTTACTTACACCTGTCAATATTGTGACAGCCGCGACATGTACGTCCGCCATTGAATAAGCCCTCTTTACTAGCGACTATGATTTTATCAGACAGAAGTGAATTTATTAGCTGTATATCCGTAGATGCTGATATGCAGTTTATTGCGAAATACCAAGACCTGACGCTTAGAAGCGTCTATCAACCTATATTCGACTCTTCTATGACTCAAATAGGTGTTGAGGCTTTGGTGCGCATTTCAAATAACAAAGGTGATATTGTTCGTCCTGATCACTTCTTCCATTCCGACGAAACCTCAAGCACAGACAAAATCAATGTAGAGAGGTTGAGTCGAGCGATTCATATCCGTAACTTCGCACAATCGACAATCCGTCATTTACATCTATTTTTGAACGTTCTTCCAAACGTTGGTGAGTTGTTTGCTGCAGAAAAGGTCAGCGATAGCTTGTTAGCTAAACGCCTTCACGAGCTTAACTTATCGTGCGAACAAATTGTGATGGAGTTGGTCGAGCTTAATGTAGAGAGTGAAGAACGTTTGAAAGACGCAGCCCATTCATTGGCGGAAAATGGTTTTCAAATCGCTGTTGATGATTTCGGAACACAAGCGTCAACAGAACAGCGGGTTCGCCATATTAATCCTCATATCATCAAGATAGATCGCTCTGTGATGTTGGATTTTGAACAAGGCGACACAAGTGAAATGGAGTTGGCCCTAAAGCTTGCTACTCAAATCGGTGCGAAGACGGTAATCGAAGGGATAGAAACCCAACAACAACTCGAAGCGATGCAGGGCTTAGGCTTCAATATGTATCAAGGCTATCATTTGGCCATGCCAAAACCGATTGAGTTGGATATACGCCTCGCAATCTAGCACTGCCTCTATTCCCGACAAAGCCGCTTTACCATTGGTAAGCGGTTTTTTTAATGTTTATCTATTCGTACCCTTTGCCACTCTCACGTGTCATCAAATCACACGTATAAAAAAGGTTCATCGC
>NZ_JBFRTU010000170.1:0-628 GCF_041474275.1 Vibrio sp. 10N.222.52.B7
ACAACAGCAAAATCAGTTTGCACTTTCCTTGGCATCCACTTGAGCGACAAGTTCATATTACGGGCACGGCTGAAAAGCTAACGGCTATGGAAAATATGAAGTACTTCTCGTCACGTCCAAAAGAGAGCCAATTGGCCGCGATTGCAAGTAAGCAGAGTAGCCGCATCTCAGCGCGTGGGATTTTAGAAGGTAAGTATCTAGAGCTTAAACAGAAGTTTGCCAAAGGCGAGATTCCCGTGCCTTCTTTCTGGGGTGGTTTCCGTGTACGTGTAGATAGCATTGAGTTTTGGCAAGGTGGTGAACACCGCTTGCACGACCGTTTCTTGTTCTCTCGCCAAGACAACAGTTGGGATATTGATCGCCTAGCGCCTTAGGCTTTTTGATCGCTTAGCTGCTTAACAGATCTAAAAATGCCGTTGATTAGACTGATCAAATCAACGGCATTTTTTTGTCTGGATTTTCAGCTGAACAGTCAATCAGTCACTGTGCAGAACAACGGAGATCTGTTTTTTGAGCAGAGTTTCTGGGATCACTGAGCCCAATCCTGAATCCAACGCATACTCAATCAATTGGCTTTTACTGCGTGCATCAAACTTCTGTTTCAATCTAGCGACATGACCTTCGACCG
>NZ_JBFRTU010000170.1:1368-1653 GCF_041474275.1 Vibrio sp. 10N.222.52.B7
GCGACATGACCTTCGACCGTTTTGATTGAAATGTTTAACGTCGACGCGATGTACTGTGGTTTCTTGCCGAAAAGCAGTAAGAACAGCACCTCTGATTCTCTCGAAGTCAGCCGCTTTTGCAGCTTAGACACGCGCGGCTCTGACCCCGCAAACGATGCCTGATCGCCTTTTGTCCCTGTGGCCTGACAAACCCAATGACCAACCTCTAAGATCGCGGTATCGGTAAGCTCTTGGCCATAGAAGATGGTGCCTTGGACGTTGTCGTCATCATCAAGCCAAGGGGTT
>NZ_JBFRTU010000171.1:0-267 GCF_041474275.1 Vibrio sp. 10N.222.52.B7
ATCATCAAGCCAAGGGGTTTTGGTAAAGATATGGGCGTGCCAGCGTCCGTCTGGATAGGGGTGAATATCGAGAATCTTAAGGGTACTGCGTGTATCCATTACATGTTTGTCTTGAGCCCTGAAATCTTGTGCGCACTCAGTGGTTTGACTGGGCATGTCGAAGTCGGTCAAGCCAGTACAAGTCTCATTGGGTTTTAAGCCAATCAATTGGTTGTAAGCAAGGTTGGCATACACGAAGACCGAGTCAGTATCTTTGCAGCCCCAGCA
>NZ_JBFRTU010000172.1:0-324 GCF_041474275.1 Vibrio sp. 10N.222.52.B7
AATCCGGAAAATTAACTGATCAGGTCAATCCAATCTCTTGTACACATTTTTGTGACGCGATCTTTGCACTCAAGAAATCCATTCCAAGCGCTACAGACCTTCGAAACAATATCGTTATAATCAATGAAGTTTTGGTTTGCTAGATAGTGTTGCCTTAACCAACTCCACACTTGCTCTATAGGGTTAAGCTCTGGTGAGTATGGCGGCAATTTGATAATACTGACATTATCAAATGGGTTAGCAATATCATCGGTATGCCATCCTGCGCCATCCATTATTACCACTGAATGACGGTCTTTTTCTGTGACTTTAGATATCTGCTCT
>NZ_JBFRTU010000173.1:0-730 GCF_041474275.1 Vibrio sp. 10N.222.52.B7
GGTATGTACACTCTTAGGCATAGACATATCGCAAGGATGAATCACTGTATGCAAACAGAAACACCGCAAGTTCAAGGGGATACACCGACCCTCCGACTTTTTGCACTATTAGAGGTGATAGCGCAAAAAGACGAGTTTATTTCTCTTCAAGGTTTAGTCGAAGAGACCGGATTACCAAAACCCACGCTGCACCGAATGCTTCAGCAATTAGAAGCCGCGGGCATCATTCAAAGAGATGGCGACGAAAAGCACTACAGCTCAGGCATTCGACTAAGAAAACTTGCCGAAAACCTACTTTTGAATAGCACCATGCACAGCGCGCGACGCACCATCCTTGAAAATCTAAGAGCAGAAGTCGGTGAGAGTTGTAACCTGACGGCTCTTTCAAGTGGTGAAATCATCTATCTCGATCGTGCCGAAACTGAAGCTCCCCTTCGCTTTCACCTGCACCCCGGCTCTCGCGTTCCCGTGCACTGCTCGGCTACTGGAAAACTGTTTTTAGCTCATATGTCTAAGTCGCAGCGCAGAAGACTGATTGAAAACGTGCCGCTGACTCAATACACAGTAAACACGATTACCGACTATTCGACTCTAGAGAAAGACATTGAAGAAGCGAAAATCCAAGGTTTTGCTATTGATGACGAAGAGTTTTTACCAGGCTTAGTCTGTATCGCAGTGCTGATCCCATCACCAACAGGTCAATCAAACCTAGGCCTAGCGATACAAGCGC
>NZ_JBFRTU010000174.1:0-199 GCF_041474275.1 Vibrio sp. 10N.222.52.B7
GTTGGAAGACCGTTTCACTCACAATTAGAGGTTCCAAAGAGAAAATGTAGCGAATGTTGGTCACGTACTTTTGTACTTCGTTGAATTTCATCGCGTGGACTGTGATGTAAGGGTTATCTTGTCCATCTACCACGCCTTGTTGCAGGCCAGTGAAAGTCTCAGACCACGCCATTGGCGTTGGGTTTACACCCCATGCTTG
>NZ_JBFRTU010000174.1:903-1200 GCF_041474275.1 Vibrio sp. 10N.222.52.B7
GGTTTACACCCCATGCTTGATAAGACGCGATCATGATTTCGTTACGAGGAACACGAATCACTAGCCCTTTCAAATCTTCTGGTGAAGCAACAGGCTTTTTCGAGTTGGTCAAAACCCTAAAGCCAGAATAAGCCCAACCGACAATACGAACACCAGCGTCACGAATCGTGTTATCAACTAAATCTTGGCCTACTTGACCTTGAGTCAGTAGCACTGCTTCTTCTGCGCTTTGAATCACGTAAGGCATGGTCAATAGACCAACGGTTGGAGAGAAAGGCGTCACGTTGTTGATCGCCA
>NZ_JBFRTU010000175.1:0-358 GCF_041474275.1 Vibrio sp. 10N.222.52.B7
AGCTTGTACATCACTCAGATCGAGGTGTTCAGTACTGCTCTGTTGAATACCAAGAGTTGCATCGACAGTATGATGTATCTTGCTCAATGACTGATGGCTATGACTGTTATCAGAATGCGTTGGCAGAGAGGATCAACGGAATACTGAAGATGGAGTATCTGTTGAATAAGCCTAATGATTTAGATGAAGCAAAGAAAATGGTCGCCGAATCAGTAAAAATCTATAATGAATATAGGCCTCACACAGCTCTAAAATACAAAACGCCCGATGAAGTACATCGAGCGTTTTAGTCAATCAAGTGTCAACCCATATCAGGACGGGTCAAGTAGAAGTAGAAGTAGAAGTAGAAGTAGAAACC
>NZ_JBFRTU010000176.1:0-493 GCF_041474275.1 Vibrio sp. 10N.222.52.B7
CGAATTATCCCACCGCTTCCTGGACAAGACAGTTTAATCAAGCCTGGAAAGGGCACCTACATCTCCCCTGAAGATCCCAATTTACTACTCGCCTCACACCCTGGATTGCCCATCATTAAAGATCGAACCATCGAAGTGGATGACGCCTTATGTGTCAGCAACGTCGATGTCTCAACTGGGCACGTTAAATTTAAAGGTAATGTGTTTGTCTCTGGCAACATCGAGCCGGGTATGATCGTCAAGGCGACCGGAAGTGTTACGGTTGGTGGCTTTATCGAATCGGCCGAAGTTCAAGCCCAGGGGGATATCAAAGTCGCCAAAGGCATTATCGGCCACACGACTAAAGAGAGTGAGCCAAAAAGTTGTAAAGTACTTAGCAAAGGTTCTATCACCGCAAGTTACGCACAGAATGCTGAGCTACAAACGGCCAATGACCTTCGACTTGGTGTGCACAGTATGAGTAATGACATTCGCTGTGGTAACAACCTTATCG
>NZ_JBFRTU010000176.1:1109-2835 GCF_041474275.1 Vibrio sp. 10N.222.52.B7
TGTGGTAACAACCTTATCGTGATGGACAGTTTGAAAAAACACGGCACGCTCAGCGGTGGTGAAGCCAAAGTCGGCGGAAAGGTCGAATGTGTCTTCTTAGGCGTTGAGGGAGATACCGCCACCAAGGTACATGGTTTTGCGCGCTACGATGGCTACCGCCAAAAGATAGCCGAGCTGAAGGAAACTTATAAACATACGCAAGAGCAAACCATGGGTGTAATTCGCCAAGAGTTAGAATTTAAGAAGCGCCCGAAAGCCGAGAGAAGCGAAGAGCAAGCCCTAGAAATTGAGCAGCAACGTGAGAAGAATAACCTTGCAATAGAAAACACAAAGTCTCAGCTAGATACACTCGAAGCGGAGTTTGAAACCAACCTTGCTGAATGCACGGTAGAGGTACACGAAAAAGTGTATACCCGAGTGACGATTCAATTTGGTGATGAGACAGTCACAACCAAGCGAACTCACGGCGGAAGTGTTTTCTCATTCAACCAATACGAAATCCAATGTTCATTCAAGATGGAGCAAGAGGATATTGCTTTGTAGGCTTTGTGTTGAACATAAGTGATGCTTGGCTTAGGTGATGATACTGACAAATAGAAAAAGGGGAGCTGATGCTCCCCTTATGGTTTCTACTGATAATGATTTATTTAGATGGCTTGAGCGCTCTAACTTACGGCTCTAACTCGACCTTGTTTAAGGTCTGAAAGAACCTGTGCTTTAGGACCGTCGGCAATGATGCAGCCTTTCTCCATAACGATCACTCGATCGACAATGTCCAACATCGACGTTTTGTGTGTAATCAGAATCAACGTCTCGCTTGGTAGCAACTGGTTAAGCTGGTGTTTGATGTGCATCTCAGAACGGTTATCCATAGCACTGGTCGGCTCATCCATTAACAATACTGGCGGACGGCCTAGGAAGGCTCTAGCAATGGCAATTGACTGACGTTGACCACCAGACAGCAAGGCACCACCTTCACCCACTTGGCGTTCCAAACCTGCCGGATCTTGTTGAGTAAACGCGGTTACCCCTGCACGGTTTGCTGCATCCATCACGTCACGGTCATCTACTAAAGGGCGACCTAAAGTAATGTTGTCTCTTACCGAACCGTAGAACAAGTTACTGTCTTGCGGCACACAGCCTATATTGCGTCGTACGTCGACATGATGCAGTTGTTCCATATCGGTGTCATCAATGCGTACATGGCCCTCTGTGGGCTTGTAGAGGCCCATAATCAGACGTTCTAGTGTGGTTTTACCTGAACCGATACGTCCAATGATCGCCACTTTCTCACCGGGTTTAATATGCAGAGTTAAATCTCTGATAGAAGCCACGGGCGAATCAGGGTAGTGGAACGTCACTTTGTCGAGCGAGATATGACCTTGAATAATAGGGCGGTGGATGTAGCGCTTACCTTCTTCTTGTTCATCTGGCATCGACATCACTTGCTCAATCAGAGTCATTGATGACTTCGCTTGGTTGTAACGAGTCGAAAGCAAAGACAGTTGAACAAGCGGGCCAATCGCTCGGCCGCTCAACATGGTTGCAGCGATCAAGCCACCCATCGTAAGTTCACCTTCTGCAATTAGATACACGCCAAAGATGATCATACCAACGTTAGTACTTTGCTGAACAAAGCCGGCGGTGTTTTGGATGCTGTCAGTGATGCGTCGACTTTTGATATTCCAATTCGCCATGTGAGCAACGGCTTCTTCCCAACGGAATT
>NZ_JBFRTU010000177.1:0-235 GCF_041474275.1 Vibrio sp. 10N.222.52.B7
CGCAGCAAATCTTTATAGTTATATCGACATTGGTGATTCGATGTAACGTTGTGCTCTTGGTTTGCTATCTAGCTTAAAAACAAGCTAAGTAAAAACAAAGAGTTTAAATAGTGGCTGGGCTACCTGGATTCGAACCAGGGAATGCCGGCATCAAAAGCCGGTGCCTTACCGCTTGGCGATAGCCCAACAATGAATGGTCATCTAATGAAAGAAACACATTCTAAATAATGGTGCG
>NZ_JBFRTU010000178.1:0-501 GCF_041474275.1 Vibrio sp. 10N.222.52.B7
CAAAATTTCATTTTTCGGAATGAATTGTCTCTTTTTCGAATTCAATTTCACCTTAGTAGTAGAATTTTTGCGCGTCAACTTTTTATATTAAATTGGAACAATTCATTCTAATTAATAAAACTAGATCACATTATTGGTAGTTTTTCGTACAAAAAGTGCCGTTAACTTAGGTTGAGCTGTTAATAATCGACGACATAGCGCAATAGCTGCGACAAGTAATGGGTTATATAGAGGGAAGAATGATGAAAGAGTCGGAATTGATACCAACGCGACAAGTAAGTGTAAGAGAGTGCTTTGGCATCGACAGCAACCTAACGGTGATGGCGTTTGAACATGCGGGAGAGTATGTGCCAAAAATCGATCCTAACTACTGTTTTGATCCTGAAGTGACGCTGGCCATATTGGCGGGGTTCACTTCCAATCGTCGCACCTTGATACAAGGTACGCACGGGACGGGCAAGTCTTCTCACATTGAACAAATTGCCGCGAGATTGAACTGGC
>NZ_JBFRTU010000178.1:1240-1584 GCF_041474275.1 Vibrio sp. 10N.222.52.B7
GCCGCGAGATTGAACTGGCCATGCTTGAGGATCAACCTAGATGGGCACTTAAGCCGATTGGATTTCATTGGCAAAGATAGCATCGTCATTAAAGATGGAATGCAGGTGACAGAGTTTAAGGAAGGCATTCTTCCACAAAGTATCCAGCAACCCATCGCATTGGTATTGGACGAATACGACGCGGGTCGACCTGATGTGATGTTTGTGATTCAGCAACTCTTAGAGCAAGACGGCAAATACACTTCTCTCGAGCAAAACCGCGTGATCACTCCCCACCCTTCTTTCCGCCTGTTTGCTACGTGCAACACGCTTGGCTTGGGTAATTTTTCAGGTTTGTATTCGGG
>NZ_JBFRTU010000178.1:2336-2517 GCF_041474275.1 Vibrio sp. 10N.222.52.B7
ACTCAAGTGCTTAACCACAGTCAGTTAGATAGATGGAACATCATCGCTACGCTCAACTATTTAGACCCACAACATGAAACCAAGATAGTGTTATCCAAACTTCCAGAGCTGAATAATGAAAGTGGCCAGCAGTTAGTAGAGAAAATGATCGCGACCGCAGGGTTAACGCGTAACGGGTTTC
>NZ_JBFRTU010000178.1:3264-5330 GCF_041474275.1 Vibrio sp. 10N.222.52.B7
TTCGGGCTGGCGACCTTTCGACTGTGATGTCTCCGCGTACAGTGCTCACTTGGGCTGAAAACATCCAAATATTCGACGATGTAGCGACGGCATTTAGGCTTTCATTCTTAAATCGCTGCGAAGACGAAGAGAAAGAACTGGTTAGCGAATACTATTTCCGTTGCTTTGGTGAAGCCTTGGAAGCGCATACTCAAAATTATTCGCACTCGGAGTCGTAAACCATGGCCAATATTTCTTCTCAGCAGAAAAAGATCCTCGATATTGGTGTGTCTGTCGCCAGAGCAATCAGTGGTGAACTCGATCTGAACTATCGGGGAGAACGACTCTATAAAGGCAATAAGCCCTGTTATTACCAGTCTGCCCACACCAACGATCTCACCTTTGTATCTCGCCACGAGCTGAAAAACAGTAAGCTTTCGATGCAAGGCAAGATCGATTCATCGGCATTACGACTCTTGCTTTCAGATGCTGATCTTCACTACTCATTGCGACCGAAAAACGAGGTCGAACGTCTGTTATATGACTTCTGCGAGCAGGTGCGAATTGAATCGCAAGTTCCATCTTATCTAAAAGGCGTTACCACCAGCATTCAGTTCAACTTTGCGTATTGGAGCGACCAATATCATCAGAATGGCTTCACCGAATCACGAATAAGCATGTTGCTGTTTACACTAATGCAAGTCATCCACACACGCTTAACCGGTGTTCCGGTTTCGGAACCCATTGCTGAGACCATTGAATCGACTCGCGCCGGCATCGTGCCTACTTTTGGGCATAGCCTGAAGCGCTTAAAACAACATAGAACCGACCAACAACAGTTTGCACACTGCGCCAACGAGTTGGCATCCCTTGCACAAGAGCTCATCGACCAAGAGCAAGAGAGCGATAGCTCGGCTACGCCAACCATTGAAGAAGACATAAAAATCCTTGCGCAGCTTGCCCTTATCGTTGATGGAGACATTCAAGATCAAGACGTCGATACTGACATCACGGGCAGTAGCAAGGTCTTCGAGCTTTCGGGCGCGAATTATCAGGTCTTTAATTCAGAATTTGATCAAGTCATCGCCGCAGACAAACTCGTCAGGCGCGCCCTATTACTCGAACTGAGACAGAAACTCACCGATGACATCATGGCGAGACAAGTAAACACTCGCCGTTTGGCCGCTATGCTCACTAGCTTTGTTGCCACGCCACAGAGGAACCGACGTCAGGACCATTTAGAAGAAGGCATTGTTAACGCCACCACCATCACCAAGCTCGTCACGTCGCCATTGGATCGCACTGTCTTTTATCAACCTGATATCGGTGCATCTCATCAATGTGCCATCACGTTTTTGATGGACTGCTCAGGCTCAATGCAAAAGCACAGTCACAAGCTAAGTCTGCTGATGGACACCATTCTCAAATCCGTTGGATTGGCTGATATCCCATTTGAGATCATTGGCTTCACTACCAACAACTGGAACGGTGGCAAGGTCTATCGACAGTGGCTTAAACAAAGCCAACCAAAGCACCCAGGCCGCTTGAACGAAGTTCGGCACATCGTGTTTAAGGATTTTGATACGCATTGGAGACGATCTCGCCTTGGCATTGCGAGTCTTCGTAAAGCAGATGTCTTTAAAGAAGGGATTGATGGCGAAGCGGTGCAGTTCGCTAGCCAGCGGTTGCAACAGCACACTGCTCAACGAAAGGTTTTGATCGTGTTCTCAGACGGCTGCCCAATGGATACCGCCACCAGCACCGCCAACGATCAGTTCTATTTGGATAACCACCTCAAACAAGTGATTGAACGTGAGTCGACCAAAAACGGAATTGAGATTCATGGCGTGGGGATGGGAGTGGATTTGAGCCCATATTACCGCAACAACATTACCTTGGACGTACAAGAGAGCTGCTTGTTCGGGCTATGTAGGAACATCTTTGAGATGCTAAAGCGCTGACGTGTCAGTGAGGAGGGTGTCATCAAGCATTAAACGAGAATCAAGCCCTCCTCCTTCAAAGATAATTTTGATAAAGAAAACGTTCTAAGCCAAAAACAACGACCATACAGAGACCGCCATCAAGTA
>NZ_JBFRTU010000178.1:5973-6820 GCF_041474275.1 Vibrio sp. 10N.222.52.B7
CCACCAATCAACATCAACACAATAAACACTAACTTTCTGAGTTGATCATTAGACAACGGCGGTGGGAAACGTCGAGCAAACATCGTGACAAGCGCCACCAAGGGAACAGCAATAGCAGATAACCACAGTATGCTCTGTTCCATGTCGCCTGCAGCGTAGACATTGACAGTACGCGACATCGACGTACAAGCGAAAACCATCAGCAGTGTGCTTCGCACCAGATCGAGAGAAAAAGGTTGCCGATAGAGATGATAAACAATCGGTGGACCTGCCATCCCAAACAACCCACCCGCTAACCCAGAGCTAAAGCCTGAGACAAGGAAAGATACGGTTGCCGAGCGGACCGTTCTAGTTTTAGGTTTAAACATAAAGCTCAAACCAGCGAACAACACCATGGCACCCAATAGCCCTCGTAGGATTTGGGTTGCCGACTCGCTCAACGCGTCCAGCAAGTACACGCCCATCGATACGCCGGGAATAATACCGATGACTAACACCACCAGAATCTTGAGTTCCCCAAGCAGTGGCTTACCCATCAACGCCACCAAGCAATTGAACAAGGTCACAATACTCACCACCGCGGCAATAACATTTAGGGAAACAAGATTAAGGCTGACCGTTAGCCCAATCACAATGATACCGAGACCAAATCCAGTGACAGTTTGGAAATAAGTACCTACCGCAATGGTGGCAAGAATGGCGAGTAAAACAGGTAACTCCATTAGCTATCCTAATTAGGTTATTTGGGGGTAAATATGAGTGCAAGATTCCGCATTAGTTTAAGCAACGAGTGTTAATACCGGAATTCAAACTCCGACTCTTCTCTTTCTTCAACATCAGCTTCAGA
>NZ_JBFRTU010000178.1:7541-8296 GCF_041474275.1 Vibrio sp. 10N.222.52.B7
CTTCAACATCAGCTTCAGAGTCAGCCTTAGAGTCAGATGCTTTCCCTTGCTGCGCTTGTACCGCGGTAACGGCAATGACATTAAAGATATCTTCGGCACTACAGCCTCTGGACAAGTCATTCGCTGGTTGATTCAGCCCTTGCAGCAACGGGCCAATCGCAACTGCCCCACCTAATCTTTCCGCAAGCTTATAACCAATATTACCGGCTTCTAAATTGGGGAATATCAATACGTTCGATTGACCTTTCACCTCTGAATCTGGCAGCTTTTTTGCGGCAATCTCAGTCACAATCGCGGCATCGAGTTGAACATCCTGATCGACGGCGATTCCGGGACAACGTTGTTTCACGAGTTGAGCCGCATTACGAACCTTATCGACCGATTCGTGCTTGGCACTGCCGTTGGTAGAAAACGACAGCATCGCTACTTTAGGCTCTTCCATCAGTAGCGTCTGAGCACTGTTTGATGCGGCCACAGCAATCGATGCCAACTCGGTTTCATTGGGGTTAATCACCAAACCACAATCACTGAAAATCATGCCGCCTTTAAGATTATGGAAAGGCTCACACAGCATCATCAAGAAGAAACTGGACACCAATTCGCTGTCCGGTGCAGGGCCGATAATCTGCAGCGCGGCTCGCACCACATCAGAAGTGGTATAAACCGCACCATTAACCGTGCCGTCGACCAGCCCTTCCCTTACCATCAAATTGGCAAAAACAAGTGGATCTTGAACCAGCTCTAGAGCGTCATCA
>NZ_JBFRTU010000179.1:0-146 GCF_041474275.1 Vibrio sp. 10N.222.52.B7
GTTAAACTAAAAGGGGTGGCACATTGCCACCCCTTTGTTGTAATTTAAGCTTAATGATTCGGGTTAACCCTAACAATGTCTTCTTGATCTGACTTAAACTGTTTCTTTAGTTCAGACTTAGATTTAAAGCTAATCTCACCACCAGC
>NZ_JBFRTU010000179.1:881-1300 GCF_041474275.1 Vibrio sp. 10N.222.52.B7
TATGTTGAGCTTCAGAGTTATGTTTAGATTGGTATAACATAACCGCTTGCATACACGAGTCGCGCTGTTCTTTTGAGAGCGCCGTACCTTCTGGCCATTTACCCGTTTCAACTGCGTAGGTTAAACGTTCGTAGACCTCGGGTGTCATTGCGCTAAGAAGTTGTTCTGCATCCATGGTAAAGCCTTAGTTTTAACAATTTTCACCAGAAAATAACCCGTAACAGAATTGAGTCAAGAACCTGACCAATAATAAGTGCATCTGATCACAAGTGAAGGAATATGAAAATTATGAAATGGTTGGCGATTAGCCTATTGCCTTTCACTCTGGTTGGGTGTCTTGAAGGGAACAAAAATACCGATCAACTGTGCCAAAGCAATCCGGGTCTTCAGTGTGAACAATTGAACATGAACGATGGGCA
>NZ_JBFRTU010000180.1:0-396 GCF_041474275.1 Vibrio sp. 10N.222.52.B7
TAGGGACTCAAGATGAAGCTCTCCAGCCATGAACGATTGTCATCAATTTGGTAGCTAGAAAAAGGCTGTTCTGTCGACAAATGTTGAACACCAGCGATAAACACGCCATCAGATGAAGCGCCCTTCTCAAGCTTATACACCGCAATGTTGTTTTCGAGTAGCCGATGAGGGTTGGCCTCTAAAACATGAATCAATCGCTCACTCGAATCGTAAGTCAAAATACGCTGATACTCGGTCGACATAGACGTAAGGATCTTCTTTTCCGTTTGGTAAAGGTCGAAAAAGAAGATAGCCCCAACAATCAGTTCCACCAGCAGCAAGCAGAGCAGTAAGGTCGACATAAAGCGAACCAACAAATGTCTCTGCGTTTTAGCAAGTGCCTGTTCAATACTACGA
>NZ_JBFRTU010000181.1:0-647 GCF_041474275.1 Vibrio sp. 10N.222.52.B7
AGAAGCGATTGAGATGGCTCAACGCCTAATGAAAGAAGAAGGTATTCTTGCAGGCATCTCATCTGGCGC
Organism: Vibrio sp. 10N.222.52.B7; assembly: GCF_041474275.1. Taxonomy (NCBI): domain Bacteria; kingdom Pseudomonadati; phylum Pseudomonadota; class Gammaproteobacteria; order Vibrionales; family Vibrionaceae; genus Vibrio; species Vibrio sp. 10N.222.52.B7. The sequence goes on from NZ_JBFRTU010000181.1 coordinate 70, forward strand.
GGCAGTTGTAGCAGCAAACAGAATCGCCGAACTACCTGAATTTGCAGGAAAAACTATCGTTACTGTACTACCAAGCTCTGGTGAGCGTTACCTAAGCACAGCCCTATTTGCTGGCATCTTTACGGAAAAAGAGAACCAACAATAATATGTGGTCAAATCAATTTTTCGTCCAAAAAAGCCCCGTTTAGGGGCTTTTTTGTTGATCCCTGCCCCACCTTTGGTAATATCAGGTCTGTTTTATTTTTCGCTTCAAAATAAAAGAAGCAATAAACAAATTCTGAAAGTCATGAGTACTCAGCAAAAGACGACCATGGCTGGATAAAAATTTATAACCAGTCTAAGTTCTAACACGAACATGGCGTACTAGCCTCTAGCGCATTTGGGCTAAAGCAGTTAAGCTAATCTGGTTACAAACTTACAAAAAATAAATTAATTGGGGTATATAAAATGTACGAGAAGCAAGTAGAAATCACAGCAGAAAACGGTCTTCACACTCGTCCAGCTGCACAGTTCGTTAAAGAAGCAAAATCTTTCGACGCTGACATCACAGTGACTTCTAACGGCAAAAGCGCTAGCGC
>NZ_JBFRTU010000182.1:0-345 GCF_041474275.1 Vibrio sp. 10N.222.52.B7
TACCCGTCAGGTCGACCGCTTTCAGCTCGTCTTCGCTCAGCAGATCATTGCCGTCCACGAACTCGATGCTGTTGTTCGCGTCATTGCCGCCTTCGCCTGGTGCCGTTAGGTCCAGCGCGATGGTGTCTTGTACGTCACCTTCGTTGCCCGCCTTGTCGGTCACCGTCATGGTCACCGTTAAGGTGCCATCCGCGAAGCCTTCTGAAGACAGGTCTAGGTCGGTCACCGTCACCACACCATTTTCTAGCGTGTAATCGCCCGATACCAACGTGTAGCTCACATCGTCACCGTTCGCGTCTTTACCACTGATGACGATGCTATCCAACGTGCCGTCGGTTTCCACGT
>NZ_JBFRTU010000183.1:0-569 GCF_041474275.1 Vibrio sp. 10N.222.52.B7
ATTTTCCGGATTGGTATTAGTAATAACGACCAAAATGTAACAAAATATTGAGAATAATTCTCATAAAGAAGTGGGGATTGTGCTGTTGATTGTTTATAAAAGAGGCTGGGATAAGTGAGCACTTACCTTTCTAAGGTCAAATATAATCTAAGGTAAGAAATATCAGCTTAAATATTCCACATATAGAAAGCTAAAAGACCTCCCCCTTCGACTAGCTATTCAGATATTAAGGAAGCGTTATGGTTCTAATATCAGCATATCCAAACTAGAAGAATTAAGTGAAACCATTAATAAGTAGAAGCTAGTAAAAAGGCTCCAACATTTCTGCCGGGACGCGTAGTCTGGAGCCTTATATATGACAGGGGTGGACTGAGCCGGCAGGCTGGCATTCCAGCTCACGATATTGCTTCGTAGAAGCAATAGATGCAAAAAAGCCTCAGCATTTCTGCTGAGGCTTCGTATATGGCAGGGGTGGAGAGATTCGAACTCCCAACACGCGGATTTGGAATCCGCTGCTCTGCCAATTGGAGCTACACCCCTAAAACTTTTTATTACTTCAGATTCGAAAA
>NZ_JBFRTU010000184.1:0-419 GCF_041474275.1 Vibrio sp. 10N.222.52.B7
TCACTCCAAGGTTCATCGTCGCTCAGTCGGTATTCCATCGCAGGTGCGAACGTTGCTGGTAAGATACCTAGCTTAAACCCCATCGATGAACCATAAGGAATCTCATCCAGCTCTGCCGTTTTCCCGCCAAGTGATACCGTTTGTTGGTCGACACTTATCTTACTCAACAAGGCACGGCTATGAGGTGTAGTTGATACCAGTAACTCGTTAGATAACGCGCTGACTACACCATACTTTGAGCCGAAAACAAGCCTCGAAGGTTGGCTATCTTGACTGTAAAAAAGAGCACACGCTCCTGCCGCCAGTTCATTGGTGATCAAACCAAATGGCGAACCTATGTGTTTATGCAGTTGCCCATCCAATCCGTAATAACTGATGCCTTTCGAAGAGCCTAACCAAACACCATTGTCATCGCTTAT
>NZ_JBFRTU010000184.1:1118-1431 GCF_041474275.1 Vibrio sp. 10N.222.52.B7
GGGCTAATATTGTCTTCAACAAGAGTGATTTCTTGAATAATAGAGCTGTCATCCGGGATTCGATACACGCCATAACTGCTCGCAAACCACTGCGCTCCATCCTTCGCTTTTTCAATATCGACGACTTTGCCAAACCGTTCGCTGGAACGACTAAAGCTAATTCGTTTATCAATGAACGAGTAGAAGCCATGATCCGTTCCTATATAGATGCGACCTAGCAAGCCTACATTGAGAGCGGTGATCTTCGCAGGCAAGAACTTGTCGACTAACCAGTCAGTGCCATAACTCGTCAGTTTCATGGTTTCGATAGATA
>NZ_JBFRTU010000184.1:2073-3136 GCF_041474275.1 Vibrio sp. 10N.222.52.B7
TTCATGGTTTCGATAGATAACGAATAGAGGTTTTGCCCAGAGGTCATCCAAAGAACGTTATCGGCTTGAAGCGCAAGGTTTTCAACACGCACTCCCTCAATTGGCCTTGGTAAATCAAGGGCTTCGGGTTGTAGTGTTTCCGTATTTAGACTGATGATACCTTGTTCGGTCGCCAACCAAATGGAAGAGCCAAAGATCTCAAAATCATTAACAGGGTTAGAGTAAACACGAATTGGGTTCTCTTCACTTTCAGAATCAACCAAGTAGAGCCCCATTGAAGACGCGACCCAAGATAACTGGTCACTGACAGGCAGTACTTTGTTGATCACCACACTACTCGAATGCATGCCCATTCCAGTTAGGGGTGTTCTCGAGAAGGTTTTGCTGAACAGTGAGAAGTATCGGATACCGTTGTTTGTCGCAACCCACATGCCACCAGCATGATCGTTTATCAACGAATATATTTTCTCACCCGGTAACGAGAAGTCTTGACTAGCGGCTTGTTCGAATCGAGTAATTTGTCCCGTAATAAAGTTGTAGCTAATAAGGCCGTGCTCTGTACCAATCCAATACTGGTCCGAAGTTTCGGCCAACGAGAGAACATGCGACCCTTTAACGATGGTCTCTTTGTCTGGGTTCGCGAGATCAACAATCACAGCACCATTTAAAGTACCGATCACTAACTCACGTCGAGCATTCGAAAAATAAACCGTCTCAATATGGTTTTTGTCTGATGCGGTGACATGGGTAAACTCTTGATTCTCTGAAAGGTAAACGCCAGAACTGGTCGCTAGCACCCACTTTGATAGTACCCACTCAGCGTCGTTAATCGCAATGTCACTGCTGTTATTGTATCGGTACAGTTTAAGTAGAGAGTAGGTGTTGAATTCTAAAGATTGAGTGTTGTAGGTATAGAAATTACTGCCGTCAGTAACCCAAATATAATCGCCTGATGCACCGATATTCGCTATTTCAGCGCCGGGACTTAGGCTAAACGCCAATTCGTTGCCAATTCCAGGGTTATGTCGATAGACCTCATTGTCGAAAAATGTCCAAAACTCAT
>NZ_JBFRTU010000185.1:0-339 GCF_041474275.1 Vibrio sp. 10N.222.52.B7
GGATTAAACGGGCGAGTTTCCGCTGGTATCCAAGCATATTCGACACAGCCACGAAAATTCGGGTCTCCTCCGAGAATACCAATACGAACGCACTTTCTGTAACCGCTTTGGAGAACAATCTCTTTGTTGCGTATTTCTTGTGTGCTCGCAGGGCGGCCAATAATGCTGCGTGTCATTTCGTCGATAGCGTTTCGTTCCGCTTGCGCCTTGAAGAAGTTATGCATGGTGTCTACAGAGCCTGAACTGAATAGTTGTTCAACGGCGATTTCACCTTGTGTAAACATCTCTTTTTGCAGCTTACTCTTGAACAAATTGACATGGTTGTCCGCGGTTTCAATG
>NZ_JBFRTU010000186.1:0-251 GCF_041474275.1 Vibrio sp. 10N.222.52.B7
TGAACATGAAAAACAGCGCGTTGAAGTACTCGTTGGAAGCTCAACGTAGGCTGAGTTTCGCGAGTTTCGTCGCTTTCAGGGATAAGTGGGGTCGTTTGATCGATAAAAATATCGAGCTCATTGCGAAGAGCATCGAGATCAGCCTGACAAGCTTGGAGCGCTTCCTTGGCCGCATCATTTTCTAATAATGCTAGTAGGAGGTGTTCGACAGTCATGAATTCATGTCGCTTGTCTCGCGCACGAGCAAATGC
>NZ_JBFRTU010000186.1:1022-3144 GCF_041474275.1 Vibrio sp. 10N.222.52.B7
CCATTTAAACTCGTCTCTAATTCTTTATTTAGCATAAGTACCTCCTAAGGGAACAACAGTGTTGTTCGAGCAATTTATACTTGCTCCATTGTACATAGTAGCGGATGCTCATTTTCCTTTGAGTACATCGTGACCTGCGCTACCTTTGTTTCCGCTATTTCAGCACTGTATGTGCCGCATATAGCTTTACCTTCATAATGAACCTTGAGCATCACTTCCGTTGCTTTTTCGATATCTAGTGAGAAGAATCGCTCTAGGATCTCGATTACAAAGTCCATGGGCGTGTAGTCATCGTTATTCAACACAACGTTATACATCGCCGGTGGCTTTACTTTTGTTGCTTCTTTCTCCAGTAAATCTGAGCCTGGAGATGCCCATTCAAAGTTTCTGCTCATATCGCTTTGCTAAGGGTTATTTTTCGGAAGTCGTGAGTGTTTACCTAACTCAAATTTACCACATTCACGCTTTACCGTGTACTAAGAAACTGCACCTAGAAACAGTACCAAAAAATATTCCTCTATACTGAGCCTAATCCACCATTTCCATCGCTGCAAATAAAAGATCTCGATTAACAAGATTAACATATGTGATTGATTAAAAAGACGCCATAACTATTGATACTAACGATAAGATTACCGCTAAGTTACTATTTGGTTAATAGTTTGCGGTTAATCTCGAATGTGATTTGTTATTAAAATTGATCACTTTTATACCAATTTACTATTGACTGTGCTCAATCATTAGCTACATTGGAGCTAAAAGGTTTTTTAATACACTTTTGCAACATGAATTAAAATCAGTAACACGCTTCAAAAATTAACAATAAGGAATAATTACGCAGGGTAGCGTTAATTTCCGTAAGCAATGTACGAGATTCAAGCTATTAGCTGAAATTCTTTAGCTGGTAGGAATGATATCAATCGCACTTACAACAATTGATATAACAACGTTAGTAACAAAATGCATGAGGGATGTATAGCATGGCTACAGGTACAGTAAAATGGTTTAACAATGCCAAAGGGTTTGGCTTTATTTGTCCAGAAGGTGAAGACGGCGATATTTTCGCGCACTACTCCACAATACAAATGGAAGGTTATCGAACCTTAAAGGCTGGTCAGCAGGTCGACTATGAAGTAGAAAGTGGACCTAAAGGCTCGCATGCTAGCTCCGTTGTTCCTGTAGAAGGCAGCGCCGCAAAATAGGCGAATGCAAACTCATGTTAACCTCCATCAGTCGTCATTAACGGCTGACAGGTAAACAGAATATTGAAACCGCTCATTTAATACCTGTAACACAGGATTACGTGAGCGGTTTTTTTCGTTTTGGGGGCTCTAAAGTTGCTCACTGGACAATGAGCTCGAAGAGCTACTCCCCTTAAGCTAGGTCTTAAGAAGTATTAGACAGAAAAAAGACGCTTTAACATTATCGTTAAAGCGTCTTTCGTTTTGACTTTATCTATAACTTAGCTATCAGCCTAAGCAACTCGTTAGCAAATCACGCTCATGAGTGACTAACGATGAGTCCAATCACTATGCATCAATAAACGCGTTTAGCGTTGAGCTTGGGCGCATTAGTGTTGAAACCAATGCATCGTCAAGTAGGTAGTAACCACCTAAGTCGCCAGCCACACCTTGAGCGTTGTTCAGCTCTGCAACGATCGCTTCTTCACTTTCAGCCAGTTGACTTGCCACACCTGCAAACTCAGCAGCAAGATCAGCGTCAGCCGTTTGCTCAGCAAGCGCCTTAGCCCAGTATGCCGCTAGATAGTAGTGGCTACCACGGTTATCAAGCTCACCTACTCGACGTGAAGGAGACTTGTTGTTATCAAGGAACTCACCCGTCGCTTTATCAAGCGCATCAGCTAGAACTTGTGCTTTAGCGTTACCTGTTACTACGCTCAGGTGCTCTAGAGATGCCGCTAGTGCCAAGAATTCACCTAGAGAATCCCAACGCAGGTGGTTTTCTTTCTCTACTTGTTGAACATGTTTAGGAGCAGAGCCGCCAGCACCTGTTTCAAACAGACCACCACCGTTCATTAGTGGAACAATCGATAGCATCTTAGCTGATGTACCAAGCTCTAAAATCGGGAACAAGTCAGTTAGATAATCACGTAATACGTTAC
>NZ_JBFRTU010000187.1:0-392 GCF_041474275.1 Vibrio sp. 10N.222.52.B7
CCCAAATTGTCCATGCGGGTGACCCGGATAGAGAAGGGCAGCTGCTAGTGGATGAAGTGATCGATTACTGCAAGGTGTCTAAGGCCAAGAAAGAGTCGATGGACAGGCTGCTGATCAGCGATTTGAACTTACCAGCCGTGAAGCGTGCGCTCTCTCAAATGCGCAGTAACCGAGACTTTATTCCACTGTCTATTTCTGCTTTAGCACGCTCTAGAGCCGATTGGTTATATGGCATGAACATGACCCGAGCTTACACCTTGCTTGGTCAAAAGGCGGGTTACCAAGGCGTGTTGTCGGTAGGGCGAGTGCAAACGCCAGTACTTGGTTTGGTGGTAAGACGTGATGAAGAAATTGAGAATTTCATTCCTAAAGATTACTTCACTCTACACGCT
>NZ_JBFRTU010000188.1:0-219 GCF_041474275.1 Vibrio sp. 10N.222.52.B7
CCTAAGCGGAAGTGCTCATGAGGAACGGGGGTAAAGTTAGAAACCACCAATACACGCTCGCCTGATTCACTGATACGCTCATGAGCTAAGATACTCGCTTCAGCTGAATCCTGTAGACGCCATTCAAAACCTTTCGGGTCGAAATCAAGATCATGCATTGCAGCTTCAGAACGGTAAAGATTGTTCAAATCTTTCGTTAAGCGCTGAACACCTTGATGA
>NZ_JBFRTU010000189.1:0-1177 GCF_041474275.1 Vibrio sp. 10N.222.52.B7
TGTCTAAAGAAAAATTTGAACGTACGAAACCGCACGTAAACGTTGGTACTATCGGCCACGTTGACCACGGTAAAACAACTCTAACTGCTGCTATCTGTACTACTCTTGCAAAAGTATACGGCGGTGTTGCTAAAGATTTCGCATCTATCGATAACGCTCCAGAAGAGCGTGAGCGCGGTATCACAATCGCAACTTCTCACGTTGAGTACGACACTCCAGCACGTCACTACGCACACGTAGACTGTCCAGGACACGCGGATTATGTTAAAAACATGATCACTGGTGCTGCACAAATGGACGGCGGTATCCTAGTTGTTGCTGCGACTGACGGCCCTATGCCTCAAACTCGTGAGCACATCCTACTTGGTCGTCAAGTTGGTATCCCTTACATCATCGTATTCATGAACAAATGTGACATGGTAGATGACGAAGAGCTACTTGAGCTAGTTGAGATGGAAGTTCGTGAACTTCTTTCTGAATACGACTTCCCAGGTGATGACCTACCAGTTATCCAAGGTTCTGCACTTGGCGCACTAAACGGCGAGAAGCAGTGGGAAGACAAGATCGTTGAGCTTGCAGAAGCACTAGATTCTTACATTCCTGAGCCAGAGCGTGCAGTTGACCAACCGTTCCTACTACCAATTGAAGATGTATTCTCAATTCAAGGTCGTGGTACTGTTGTAACTGGTCGTATCGAGCGCGGTATCCTACGTGTAGGTGACGAAGTAGAAATCGTTGGTATCAAAGAGACTACTCTTACTACTTGTACTGGTGTTGAAATGTTCCGTAAACTGCTTGACGAAGGTCGTGCAGGTGAGAACGTTGGTGCACTTCTACGTGGTACTAAGCGTGATGACGTTGAACGTGGTCAAGTACTTTCTGCGAAAGGTTCTATCAACCCACACACTAAGTTTGAGTCTGAAGTATACGTACTTTCTAAAGACGAAGGCGGCCGTCACACTCCTTTCTTCAAAGGTTACCGTCCACAGTTCTACTTCCGTACAACTGACGTAACAGGCGACATCACTCTACCAGAAGGCGTAGAAATGGTAATGCCAGGTGACAACGTTCAAATGACTGTTGAGCTAATCGCTCCAATCGCAATGGACGAAGGTCTACGTTTCGCAATCCGCGAAGGTGGCCGTACAGTTGGTGCTGGTGTTGTAGCTAAAATCTT
>NZ_JBFRTU010000190.1:0-244 GCF_041474275.1 Vibrio sp. 10N.222.52.B7
GACCCACCATTCTTTCTCCACGAAAGAATTAAAACTTTTAGTGGGCGATTAGCTCAGTTGGGAGAGCACCTGCCTTACAAGCAGGGGGTCACTGGTTCGAGCCCGGTATCGCCCACCATTCTCTAAATATTCTTGGAAGTTAAATCTCCAAACCACTTCTTATGTCGCTGGTTGGATTTTTCGACTGTGAGAGTCTTTAGAAAATGAACTTCACAAGAAGTCTCATTGCTCTTTAACAATTTGG
>NZ_JBFRTU010000191.1:0-1672 GCF_041474275.1 Vibrio sp. 10N.222.52.B7
ACCACCAGGGCACGCAATTCTTTATTGCGATGCCGATTACTGAAAAGTAAAACACCATCTTAATGTCGAAATGAATCAACACTACAAAATTTGGAGCGATACATCGGGTTCGAACCGATGACCTCAACCTTGGCAAGGTTGCGCTCTACCAACTGAGCTAGTATCGCATTTTCATTTTTATTATCTCTTAACTTATCAAACTAAGAGAAAGAATGGAGGCGCCTCCCGGAGTCGAACCGAGGTCCACGGATTTGCAATCCGCTGCATAGCCACTCTGCCAAGGCGCCTTTAATAGTGATTTAAGAGAACAACTCTTTGTTCATCACTCTACTCAAAATGTAGAAGCTAGATAGATGGTGCCCCGGGCCGGACTTGAACCGGCACAGCGCGAACGCCGAGGGATTTTAAATCCCTTGTGTCTACCAATTCCACCACCAGGGCAACGCAATCTTGCGAGGCCGATTACTGAAAAGTAAAAACACCATCTCTCAGCGACCTAAGCCGTGAGAACGAGGTGTACTTTAACGGAAGGAAAAAATTCGTCAACAATAAATTTTATCTTTTAATTCAAGTGATTAATTATCGAACTCAAAAGAATAAATTTAGTGCAGCTTGTACGGTTCTTATACTTGGATTTCTAATTTAAACGGACAAATCACTGACAACCATTGATTCAAATACCAATTGAATACGGTGATTTTATTGTTTTAAACCAAGCAAATGGCGTTTTCATGTGCTTTTCACATTCAACGATTAGAGTTTGAAGTAACTCTTATTAAGAAGTAAACATGTGAAACCACTAAAACGATATCAATATGAGCGCTATGCCGTTCTTTGTAACCTCGCCTACCCTAGAGTTTTTAAGCAGACTCGCTATGGTTTTGACCCTAATGGACAACGCATCATCAAGAACCAGTTTGGTAAAACCATGATTAGAGTGTTGTGGAGTAGCGACAAAGATGAAGTGGTTGTGGTAATCAAAGGATCGCACAGTATCTCAGATTGGCTACTAACCTTTGCTCTATGGACAAGAAGCTGTAAGAGAATTGGGCTCAATTATCGTGTGCATGCGGGTTTCTACCATCTAATGTTTCAAGAGAGCCAGCCAAGTCGTAATGAAGATAAGCTTGGCTTAACCGTTATTGAGCGCTTGGAAGCCACGCTCACACCTCTCATCGAACAAGGAAAAAGAGTGTCTATTACTGGCCACTCTTCCGGAGGCGCTATCGGTTGTGTCTTCGCTGATTACTTTGATCAAAAGTACCCAGGCTGTATTAAACGAATAGTGACTTTTGGCCAACCCGCCATTGGTGATTGGAGCTTTCGAAAGCACTATCGCATGAGTAAGAAGACCTACCGAATTTGCTGTGACATCGACATCGTGACCTTCATGCCACCGGTTCCTTTGCTCTATTGGCATGTAGGTAAAGTGCTTTGGCTTTATAACGGACGAATCTATGAGAACACTCCTACATTAATCCGCCTTGGTCGCTCTATCTTTAGTTGGCTGATAAGACCTTTCTCTTACCACTTGATGAGCAAGTATATCCGTAACAAAGATTTCTTTGATAAGCATTGAAATGGGTACGTAGGAAGCTTTTAGCGGGGCCAGAAACGAAAAAACCAGTCACTAGGACTGGTTTTTTCTGAATGATGGAGGCGCCTCCCGGAG
>NZ_JBFRTU010000192.1:0-267 GCF_041474275.1 Vibrio sp. 10N.222.52.B7
GTTCTACGAAGCGAATCATAAGTAAATGCACAGCTAACTCCGTCTGAATCGACATGACGCGCGAGTTCTCCAATATCAAGGTAGTGCCCAACCGCAAGATTGGTTTTCGTATTGTCGTGACAGGTCAGCTCTTCGTGTTCTTCAAGGACATCGCTATCCAACTCATAGCGATAGTGAGAAACAGCAGAATACGTGCCGTTAGGATGAAGAATGTCATTTTGGACTGAAGCCAATCGGCCGAAAGAGTAGGTCTCACCAGTATCAGTT
>NZ_JBFRTU010000193.1:0-843 GCF_041474275.1 Vibrio sp. 10N.222.52.B7
ACATAGAGTTGGGCTTTTTTTTGCCTATTTTTTATAAGGATGGATACAATAATGCAAAGTTTCAAATATTCTTTTTTGGGGCTGTTAGTTGCTTCTACAGTAGTTGATGCCGAAGTAATATTGGATGTCCCTGAAAATGTAAATTTACTTTCAGTAAACATGAGTGTTCCTGACTTTGAACAAGGGTTGTTTTCTGCAGATAAGACAGTGCTTTTACCTGACGGTGAAAACCAAATCGTTTTTCAATATGAACCAGTATTTGATGAAAGAGATAATCAAAGGAAAGTCTACAGTTCTGTTATTATCGCTAAATTTGAGGCAAAAAACGAAGAACTTACCTTATCTATGCCTGAGTTTAAAAACTTGCGTTCTGCTCAAGAAAACATTGGAAACTTGAATTGGGAAATTAAAAACAAGCAAGGACAAGCCTTAATCAAAAATGAAGACATTTTAGCTAGTGACGGAGTTCAACTAAATAGAAGTTATTCTGAAGAAGCTACAGAATATAATAAAGTTGGTGGTGCTGCTGCTGTAACCATGAGTTATTTAGTTGTAGAAAACCAAGTTCGTCCTGCAGTTAAGGTTAATGCTACAAGTTTAGAAGAAAACACGCTAGTAAACGCTGAAGGTTTAACGGCTAACACATCAGCTCAGGTTGTAGATAAATCGGAGTCTTTGAAACAACTTAAAGCTTTGTATCTGAGCACTTCAAAAGAGGACCGTAAAGTATTCCGTAAGTGGATGATTGACCAAGAGTAATCAATCTTCACGTACAAAAAAGCGAGACGTAAATCTCGCTTTAATATATTGCTATGAGTTAAATCTCTTTCCACTCACCAGGCT
>NZ_JBFRTU010000193.1:1466-2386 GCF_041474275.1 Vibrio sp. 10N.222.52.B7
TCTTTCCACTCACCAGGCTGCAGCTGCCCCACATTCATATTACCCATTGAGTAACGGATAAGACGCAGGGTAGGGAAGCCGATATTGGCTGTCATTCGTCTTACCTGACGGTTACGTCCTTCAATGATTGTAATAGCCAACCATGTTGTCGGTATCGCGGCTCTGAAGCGTACTGGAGGGGTTCTATCCCACACAACAGGTTCAGACATCACCTCAACCTGAGCGGGCAGTGTCATGCCGTCTTTTAGTTCGACACCTTTTCTCAATTTATCTAAATCTTCCTCAGAAGGTGCGCCTTCAACCTGTACCCAGTAAGTCTTTGGGGATTTTGAGTTTGGTTGAGTTAGCTTAGCTTGAAAAATACCATCGTTGGTCAAGACCATTAACCCTTCGCTGTCGCGGTCAAGGCGACCTGCAGCATAAACGTCTTTCACTGGAATAAAGTCCGCTAGCGTTTTTCTCCCTTCGCCATCTGTAAATTGGCTTAGAGTATCGAAAGGCTTGTTGAACAGAATTACTTTGCGATCTTCGAGCGCAACCTTAGGTTTTGCATTGGTAGGCTTGCCTTTATATCGGTGCTTGCTTGAGTGAGATTTGTTGTGCGAATTGCCAGTGTTATTCTTATCACTGCTTCGGCTTTGTCTATTACCGCTTTGTTTTAATGTTGCACCAGAACGAGCCGGTTTGTCTGAACGAGATGCGCTGCGTGAGCGAGTAGACATGTTAACTACCTTGCAAAAATGTAAACGAAGTGTGCTGAAAAGTTTTCACTGAAACGGAATTGAGCTATCATTTGCGCGCCTAAAAGACACAAAATAGAACAAGTTGATGGACTCTTAAGCCTGATTTGTTTAATTATACCTTCGTGTTTTATTATAACAACGCACTCACGGATTTGGTTCATGCTGTCATCAAGATTG
>NZ_JBFRTU010000193.1:3162-3649 GCF_041474275.1 Vibrio sp. 10N.222.52.B7
GCTCACTACTTTAAATGAGCTTGTAAGAACTATAGGGAAATTTCATGCCTACTGAAAAACCAACGATCATCTATACCATTACAGACGAAGCTCCGGCGCTAGCAACATACTCTCTGCTGCCTATCATTCAATCTTTTACAGCTTCTTCTGGTATTAACGTTGATACTCGCGACATTTCACTTGCAGGGCGTATTATTGCCAACTTCCCTGACTATTTGAACGAAGAGCAACGTATTGGTGATGCATTAGCAGAACTAGGTGAATTGGCTAAGACACCAGAAGCAAACATTATCAAGCTTCCAAACATCTCTGCATCTGTACCTCAGCTTCAAGCAACAATCAAAGAGCTACAGTCAAAAGGTTACGCACTTCCTAATTACCCAGAAGAAGCAAACACTGACGAAGAGAAAGCAGTAAAAGCGACTTACGACAAAATCAAAGGCAGTGCAGTAAATCCAGTATTGCGTGAAGGTAACTCGGATCGCCG
>NZ_JBFRTU010000193.1:4439-4624 GCF_041474275.1 Vibrio sp. 10N.222.52.B7
GCGAAGAAGAACCCACACTCAATGGGTGCTTGGTCTGCAGATTCTAAGTCGCACGTTTCAAGTATGGACGACAAAGACTTCTTCGGTAGCGAAAAGTCAGTAACCATTGAAGGTGCTACAGAAGTTAGCATTGAATTCGTTGGCAAAGATGGTGCGAAGAAAACATTGAAGCCAGCTTTTGCACT
>NZ_JBFRTU010000194.1:0-220 GCF_041474275.1 Vibrio sp. 10N.222.52.B7
ATAATAGTGATACAGGCAATGTACTGGGTATCAATGGTCCACTACAGATTACCGTTCGCTCTGTAGATACTGATGCTGATAATACAGAGTACCTAGGTACGCCAACCAGCTTCGATGTCGATCTGGTGATTGATCCTATTAACGATCAACCGATCTTTGTGAACGTAACGAATATTGAAACATCGGAAGACATCAGTGTTGCCATCGACAACTTTAGTAT
>NZ_JBFRTU010000195.1:0-3880 GCF_041474275.1 Vibrio sp. 10N.222.52.B7
TTTCATGATCTTGCCCTGTCTACAGTCGAAAAATTGTTGGTTATGAAGTGTATGAGCATGAATGCGGTGAGCTAGCGTCACAACTTCTGCAACGAACGTTGATGCGAGAGCAGTGCTTCAATCAAGCACTGGTTCTTCACTCAGATAATGGTGCGCCGATGAAGTCGTTGACGTTCAAAGCAAAAATGGAAGAGTTAGGTATTACTTCATCGTATAGTCGCCCAAGAGTCAGTGATGATAACCCGTATGTTGAGTCATTGTTCCGCACGGTAAAGTACATGCCAAGCTGGCCAACAAAGGGCTTTGAAACAATCGACAGTAGTCGAAGTTGGGTTGAAGCCTTCGTACGCTGGTACAACACGGAGCACAAGCACAGTAAGCTGAATTATGTCACGCCTTCAGAGCGTCACAATGGAAAAGATAAAGAGATCTTGAAGCGCCGAGCGGAGGTACTACTCGCTGCAAAAGAGCTAAACCCTGAACGCTGGCCTGGTGATATCAGAAACTGTGAACCTGTTGGTGACGTTCACCTAAATCCAGAAAGAGAAGCTGCTTAATAAGTAAGCAAATGATGACAACTACCTTGAAAAACACCGCTACAATCAAATCAAAAATATACTAATTTAAATCACACAATATAATCATCGTCTAAAGACTGCTCTCCAGGCGTAAAAAATGAAACACTCAAAACTTTTTGCAAAGCTTAACTTCTCAACTTCACGATATATCATCCATTGCCTCAAGGATTTTTTTAATTTATTTCGAGATATCGAATCGGGCAATATACGATAATGTGTAAGAATCTGGGTTATCGAATAAGCAACGTGACCGGTTTTTAATAGTTTCAGCCACAATGCATAATCTTGACCTGTTCGCAATAAAGGCATGGCTAAGTCATCAAATGCGCTACGTCTCAACATAACAGTTGAACACCCTATTGTTGATTTTTTTCTTAGCATATCTTCATAAGAAATAGTATTGCTCGCTACTGTATCAACGGATTGACCCAGTTTTCTATTATCTTTATCTATTAGCTCATAGGCTGTAAATGAGAAGTTTACGTTATTAGACTCCATAAACTTTATCTGAGTTTCCAACTTATTGGGCAGCCACTCATCATCGCTATCAATAAATGCTAGAAAGTCCCCCGTAGATTCACTAATAGAGCTATTTCTTGAAACTGCTGCACCTGAGTTTTCTTTGTTCGAAAAAACCTTTACCCTCGAGTCTTGGGCAGAGAGCTCCAACAATGCCTCGAATGTACCGTCACTCGAACAATCATCCGTAACCACCCACTCCCAATTCTCATAGGTTTGATTGAGAATTGACTGATAAGTTTTTAATATATATGGCATGCTATTGTAAGATGGTGTAATTATTGAAATCACTATAAGTACCAATTTTTAATTAACAGTAATGCAATCATTTATCAAAATAAATTCTTGAATGACTAGAATTGTCATGCAAGTTGCTTCCAATATTCAATGTAAGACTTTGCTGAATTGTCACTATCGAAGTAGTCATGTATATGTTGCTTTGCTAGTTTAGGAGATACTTCAGAGAACATGCAAGGACTGATCTTATCAAAATCACTTTCTACGACAACCCCTAGCATTGAGTTTGGGATCAGTTCTTTGATACCGGGAGTGTTAGAAACAAGAACTTTACATCGGAAAGACATAGCCTCCTTGACTGCATTAGGTAAACACTCTCCTGTTTTTTGTGATAAAAGTAATGCAAATTCGCATTTAGCCATTGTTTCAAACATTCTTTCTTGGCTAACATGTCCATAAAATTTAATATGCTCAGTTAGATTTAGGTCACTAACTAACCTCTCAAGTTTTGTTCTTTCACTTCCATCCCCAAAAATATGTAAAGTAGAGCTGTCGTCAGAATTTACTACCGATTTGAAATGATTTATTGCTAAGTCAACGCGTTTCGATGGAATCAATCTACTTGAAAGTATCCATGAGCTTGGTATCTTATCCAACTGGTAATCTTCCACTTTACAAATATCAATACCTCGGTAAATAACCTTTACTTTTTCAGGTCCTACTCCATTATTTTCAACTATAGTGTTAATGTTACATTTTGCATGGGTAAATATGATTTTAGCATTATTACAAGCTAATTTAGAAATTCCCATTTTAAGATATAAATCATAAGCACCAAGGAACATCGTATAATTTATTTGGGGTGAATATCTACTAATCAACACCCCGACAAGTGACGGAGTATGTCCCCAAAACAAATGGACACATTGATAGTTATTACTTTTTATTTTGCTCCAAATATATATTGACGAGGGTATATGGAAAATAACTCTAAGAGTATTCCTCATGGTTTTCTCGTATACTACTGAAACATACAAAAGATAAAGAAATGCATTTGCAAATTTTAAGATACTTAGAAATGAACTAATAAAACTACTTTCACATACAAATAATCCCTCTAGTTTTCTTTCTTTCAGTATTGATTCTTTATCATTACCACTACTTCTCAGAGTATATACATCGATGTTAACCCCATTGTTTAATAGTGATTTAACATCTAAACAAGCAAATGTCTCTGATTTTACGGGGAACTTAGGAAATATAAACGCGATATTATTCAAGGCCACACTAACCTCTCCTCATTAATTCACAAAAATAGTCGACAATAACATGACCATTAAATCTATTAGCATGACTTCTTATTTCATTTTCGTTTAATTTTAGAAACTTTTGTTCTACTAAAGTTTGGTATATCTCTTCGTCACTGTCCAACAAGTATCCCGATACCTGATCATTTATAGACTCTAGCATTCCTGAATGTTTACGACCAATAACAGGAGTGCCGAACAGATTACTTTCAATGTAAACTAATCCAAATGATTCCTCTAAGTCAGATATTTGAACCATACATGATGCCCGCTCATAGTAGCTTTTTAACTCCATCCTGGATTTATTTCCGTGAAAAAAAACATTACTTCCAACCTCAAGACTTAGAGCTTTCGACTTCAAGTTGGCTAATTCTTCTCCATCTCCAACAACAGACCAACGCCAAGAAGAATCACTTTTATATAACCTTTCAAAGATTAAAAGAAGCCTATCATGCCCTTTTCCTTTAATAACTCTCCCAACAGTCAAAATATGCTTTTCATCTTTAGGCGAATTGGCAAGGTAAGGCTGATTTTCAGAGACAAAACTAAACTTATCGACAGGTGAGTACAACACATCTATTCGAGCTTCCAGCTTTTTAGGTTCAATACTGCGTAAAAACTTATTCCTCATAAACTTGCTTACAGCGACTACCCTGTTAACCGCATTTAAACCTTTAAGGTAAAAGAACTTATACGCAATAAGTTTTCGTTTTAAAGATATTGGATTTATAATTTTTTCCGGTTCACTGCCATGTAAAAACCCTACACATAATGGTAATTTCATTGACCAAAAAAATAACCCCAGAAAATATATCGCTGAAGAGTCATTAAAAATCACGAGGTCAAAATCATTTTTTACGATATAATGTCTAAACCTAAAGGGCCACAGAAAATCATTTTCTACAGCCACAACGTTATCTGAATAACCTTTTTTTGAATGGGATACAGTCAAGACTTTTACGTCGAACTCACCAGAAAGAAGCTTACAATATTCAGAAGCAACAGTACCAGCACCACCCACAAAAGGTGGGTACTCTTTAGAAACAATTAATATTTTTTTCATTAATTAAAACGCTCACAATAATGCTTCAATCAGTTAACATTGGTTTTTTACTCGCATAAATTGCGCCTATTATAACGAGGAAGTACAATTTAGAATTCATAGCTGAGTTTAGAAAGAAGCTTCCTTTAAACTGACCCAATAGGAATATTATGAATATTAAAATAACAAATAACTGG
>NZ_JBFRTU010000195.1:4552-5671 GCF_041474275.1 Vibrio sp. 10N.222.52.B7
TAAAATAACAAATAACTGGTTAACTTTTGTTTTAGGTACAACTTTAAATAATGAAACATGTAGTCCCATATAAAAAATAACATTTATTATCATTGGAAACATACCAAAATACAGTATCTCCCTCATATACCCGGCATCAGTGTGCATATAATATCCCAAGCCATCAGGATCAACATACCTTGCATCTCCAAATAAAATTGTTTTCTCAGGGAGAGGAAAGTACATTGTCATCAAATGCGAAGTCGATCGAGTAGTGGCTCCCTCACCAAGGAATATATTAATAAATAACTCTCCGACAAAATTAATTATTCTTTGAAAGACATCATTATCATTAAAAGAAAAGTAAAGTATTGGTAAAGCAACGACACTACCTAAAACTAGATAGTATACCGATTTTCTAATCCCTCGATTTGAGGCCCCGACAACCATCAACACGATGCTAAATACGACACCAAAATAGCCAGTACGACCACTAAGCATACATGCGGGGAAAATTAGTAACCAAATTAAAGCATAATTTAGAGATTTTTTAGGCTCATAGTATATTAGTACTACGATCGCCATTAATGCAATTGACAGAAAAATAGAGAGGTCATATGTTGTACTATGCGCAAACCCAAAGCCCCTGAAGCCACCATAACGGCTAACTAGATCAAGTTTTGCATCAAAATTATTACTTAAGGAAAATATGAAATTTCTTATTGGCTCAAAAAATAGCATTGAATATATGAACAAGGCTTGAACCAAAGATACAGAAACAATAACCTTCAAAATGTCTTTAAAATGCTGAGGTCTTATTATAAACCTCACCAAGATATATACACCGAGAAATGACTCTAACGCTAATGTCAAGTATGCCTTAGGAACCGTAAAGTCATAAGTCTCGTGATATAATGGGAAAACACTCGCTATTGAGAACATCATTAGAAGAAGTAGTAATGACAACACTTCAGTCTTATTTAGTACAACTTCTTTTCGAAAGGTAAAAAACAAAAAGATCGGAATCAATATAAAGAAATATACGATTCTTGAAGCACTTGCGAACCATGTATAAGGTCCAAAGATAAAGAAAAATGCCACCATTAGCTTAAAAAAGTGACTCGCCTTTTCATTCTTAAT
>NZ_JBFRTU010000196.1:0-347 GCF_041474275.1 Vibrio sp. 10N.222.52.B7
TGAGCCAATCTATTAATCACAAGAAAGGACAAAGGTTGTCTATTCGGGATAAATAATAATCAACTAGATGCGCTACTTTGTCATCACTTTGTCAGCGTTAGGTGCGATTTTAATCAGCACCTAATGTGTTCAAAACTATCCATTCAGCGACGGTAAAACAGGCTTCTTGATACTGGGTATTTCTACTGCAAAAATCAGCTCGAAAGATCAAAACGCCCTAGTGACTAGTGGCCAATCGCCATTTCATCGAGCGCAAGGAACACGTTTTCGTCTAAATGACCTTCATGAACTTGTTTACACACTTTACGACGCACCGCTAAACCAGAGATCAAACGTTCAATGGACAG
>NZ_JBFRTU010000197.1:0-258 GCF_041474275.1 Vibrio sp. 10N.222.52.B7
AACTCAACAAAGCCTTCGTTCTCATGTGAACCTGCGGCTGTACCGATGACCTCTAAACCCGCCCAATCACTATCTATGGATTCAGCAATACCTTCTCTCTGTGCTTCTGCATTACAAGTCGGGTGGTAAGTAGCAACCACATAATCAACCAAACCAAGTACATGTGCAGAATAACGAGAGCGCATTAATTGCTCGGGTGTTTCAACTGCACTGTGGTTAAGGTGTGCTGATTCGCAACATTGTTGGTAAGTATTTTTG
>NZ_JBFRTU010000198.1:0-272 GCF_041474275.1 Vibrio sp. 10N.222.52.B7
GTAAGCGTGTCATGAACACCGCATTCTAATCTTTCAGCACGAAGAATAAGATCATCTCTCCAACCCAAAGGAGAGTTGAAATGGCAAAACGACGCACCAACCTAGAATGGCAATCACTGTTTGAACAATATGAAAGCAGCAGTGTTACCCAACGCGCTTTTTGTGAAGAGCATGGACTGAGTTTATCCACGTTCTTCGCCAAACGACGTCAACTCCAAACAGCAAACCAATCGGAATCTGTCGGATTTGTTAGAGCCGAAATCGTTGAAAAG
>NZ_JBFRTU010000199.1:0-169 GCF_041474275.1 Vibrio sp. 10N.222.52.B7
CGCACTTATGGTGATTCCATTCCTAGCACAGTCGCTAGCAAACGCTTGGTGACCATCAAGCAGCCGATTGGCGTAGCATGTGCGATCACACCATGGAATTTCCCTGTTGCAATGATCACTCGTAAGGCTGCGCCTGCTCTAGCGGCTGGGTGTAGTTTTATTGTGAAGC
>NZ_JBFRTU010000199.1:908-1203 GCF_041474275.1 Vibrio sp. 10N.222.52.B7
GTAGTTTTATTGTGAAGCCTTCTGACGAAACGCCACTTTCTGCTTTTGCTGTGGTCGAACTGGCTTACCAAGCGGGTATCCCTAAGGATCTACTTCAAGTCGTATTAGGTGATAGCCCAGAACAGATTGGTGAGCTATTCACATCACACCCATTGATCAAGAAGATCTCTTTTACTGGCTCTACTCGCGTCGGCAGTATCTTGATGGCTCAAGCGGCAAAAGGCATCAAACGCACCTCGATGGAGCTTGGCGGTAATGCTCCGTTTATCGTGTTTGACGATGCGGACATCGATGC
>NZ_JBFRTU010000199.1:1938-2115 GCF_041474275.1 Vibrio sp. 10N.222.52.B7
ATTCCGTAATGCAGGCCAAACTTGTGTCTGTGCAAACCGATTCTACGTTCACAGTAAAGTGTACGATGAGTTTGTGGCTAAATTCGATCAAGCGGTTCAGCAGCTTAAGATTGGTAACGGTTTAGATGAGGGTGTCACGATTGGACCTGTTGTCAGCCTGAATGCGAAGAACAACAT
>NZ_JBFRTU010000199.1:2863-3103 GCF_041474275.1 Vibrio sp. 10N.222.52.B7
TGAATGCGAAGAACAACATCCAAGCTTTGATAAACCGAGCGATTGAACAAGGTGCTGCGCCTGTCACGCCAACTCAGGAGCTTAATGGGCTTTTCATTCAGCCTGTTGTTCTTAAAGATGTAAAACACAGCATGGACATCGTTCAACAAGAGATATTTGGCCCAGTCGCGCCTGTGATGAAATTCGACACGGACGAAGAGCTTATCGAGATGGCCAACGATACCATTTATGGATTAGCGT
>NZ_JBFRTU010000199.1:3873-4223 GCF_041474275.1 Vibrio sp. 10N.222.52.B7
ACCATTTATGGATTAGCGTCGTACTTCTACAGTCAGAACATTCATCGAGTATGGAACATCGCAGAGGCACTTGAGTACGGTATGGTGGGTATTAATGATGGCCTGATCTCAACCGAAGTCGCGCCTTTCGGTGGCGTGAAACAATCAGGTATTGGCCGTGAAGGTGCGAAAGAAGGCATCGATGAGTACATGGACATTAAGTATCTTTGCTTTGGCGGAAAATAAGGTTGGTAGTAACTAAGTTCTGGCAGTGATTAGGGCTCGGAAATAATTAAGTCTTAGTGATCACTAACCTGACCCACTTTCCACCTTTCCCTTCACAAAAATGAATCAAAAAAAAGGTTCATCGC
>NZ_JBFRTU010000200.1:0-661 GCF_041474275.1 Vibrio sp. 10N.222.52.B7
GGAGAGGTAGGAACACCAAAAGGAATCTTGGTAATAACGAGGTTTTCAAGAAGCTCACCCGGTAGATCAAGACCTTCAGAAAAGCTGCCAGTTCCAAAAAGAACGCTGGTTTTTCCTTGGTCTATTAGCTTTTTATGTTTTTTTAGAATTTCAGTTCGTGAAGTATCGCCTTGAACCTGCAATGCCCACGACTTTTTAACGAAATCTGTTGTTAAAGCCTCTGCAACTTTGTTCATTTGCCAGTAAGAAGAGAATAGAACGAGATTGGCTTTTTTGTCTTCTATTACCTTAGGCAAAATTTCAATAAGATATTCGGTAAACTGAGGTGCTTGTGGTTCGTACTTCATTGCCGGAACGATCAGCTCAGCTTGATTCTGGTAATCAAATGGTGATGCCAAAGCCAAAAACTGTACGCCATCTTCTGCTTTTTGGCTGATACCGGCTTGATGACAGAAAAAGCTGAAAGAGTTGAGCGCCCTCATGGTCGCAGATACTAATACGGCACCCACACAGCGGCTCCAGATTTGTTGATCCAGTTGCCAACCTACCTCTAGTGGCGAAACATTCACAACGAAATCGCCTTCGCTTTCTTTATTCAGTTCGAGCCAACGAGCCAAAGGAGCACCTTTTTCTCTCTTCGGTTCAGCCATTAAGCGCCAAA
>NZ_JBFRTU010000201.1:0-726 GCF_041474275.1 Vibrio sp. 10N.222.52.B7
TGGAATCACCATAAGTGCGCTTCGCTTCTTCTGCAAACCATTCAATGAAGCTCGCGCCATACACCACTTCGCCTGTCGCCTCGGCTAACGGCTTGCCCTGTTCCATTGTCATGATTCGAGCAAGGTCATCCTTGTTTTCGAGGATCAAATGGTGCCAGCGATGAAGCAGTGCTGCACGAGATTTAGCAGGAATTTTTGCCCACTCTTTCTGCGCTACATGAGCTCGTTCAATCGCGCTCGCTAGCTCTGTTTCTGATGATATCGGTGCGTGCCCGATGAGTTCACCCGTTGCTGGGTTTGTGACTGCAACTGCGTTGTTCGCTTCTGTCACCATAAAAGAGAGTAAGTGCTGGTTATCAATGTTTAGCATCGTGATTCCTTTGTCGTGATTACTTTAGACGTGTTGCTGATGTGCGGGTTGGCGAGTGTTCAGATCACTTCGACCAAATGTTGATTAGTCGCAGATTGTGGTCGTTAATTCGATAGTTTTGAAGCCCTTGTTTGCGCAAGCATTGTTTACCAAATCATGTCTATCAAAGTAGGTTTTTCGAAATCCATGATCAGCTAAGTCATGGACTTCGAAATTCTCTAAGAAAGTGTTTACTGCTGACTCCAATTATCAGCTTCGATTTTCGCCAGCGCTTTTGCTGCTTTTTGAAGTGCGGGCAAGAATTTTATTGCTTCATCCGGTTTCACTCGAATCACAGGCGCTTGTATCGCTAGGCC
>NZ_JBFRTU010000202.1:0-202 GCF_041474275.1 Vibrio sp. 10N.222.52.B7
GAAGCCGCTCGTGAATACATTGGTTCTGAGTACGGCTCGCAATACCTTCCACCTAAAGCACTTGTATACGGCAGCAAAGAGGGCGCTCAAGAGGCCCACGAAGCGATTCGTCCTTCAAGTGTAGATGTTAAGTCGGAAGACCTAAACGGCGTAGATGCAGACGCACACAAGCTTTATTCGCTAATTTGGAATCAATTCGTTG
>NZ_JBFRTU010000203.1:0-229 GCF_041474275.1 Vibrio sp. 10N.222.52.B7
ATTTGGAATCAATTCGTTGCGTGTCAAATGACACCAGCTCAATACGATTCAACGACAGTAAGCGTTAAAGCCGATGAGTACACGTTAAAAGCGAAAGGTCGTATCCTTAAATTTGATGGTTGGACTCGTGTTCAGCGTCCAATGGGTAAGAACGAAGATACGATCCTTCCAGCAGTTCAGATCGGCGATAAGCTTGACCTGATCGCGCTAGACCCTAAACAGCACTTCA
>NZ_JBFRTU010000204.1:0-329 GCF_041474275.1 Vibrio sp. 10N.222.52.B7
CGTATATCGCAAATGGTAGTGGATTGCCCTGAAATACATGATTTGGATATCCATCCAGTACTGGCCAATGGTGACAAGTTCACGATATTAGATGCCGATATCATCTTGAAAGCGTACGAAGGCGATCCACAGGAACGTCTTGCGATTCGCCCTTATCCGGTCGAGCTTGAAGAACGTATCCAGCTAAAAGATGGAACCGAAGTGTTGTTACGCCCTATTCTTCCCGAAGATGAACCGCTTCATGCTGACTTCATTAACCGTGTGTCTAAGGAAGATCTCTATAAGCGTTTCTTTAGTGATGTCGGTGAATTCAATCATGAGGCGTTGGC
>NZ_JBFRTU010000204.1:1036-1337 GCF_041474275.1 Vibrio sp. 10N.222.52.B7
TCAATCATGAGGCGTTGGCGAATTTCACTCAGATTGATTTCGATAGAGAAATCGCCTTTGTGGTCGTTCGCGAGGAACAAGGCGTTCCAGCGATCATCGGCGTGTCCCGTGCACTGATTAACCCTGAGAACACAGACGCCGAATTCGCAATATTGATTCGTTCTGACCTTAAAGGTGTTGGTCTAGGTCGCATTCTTATGACCAAGGTTATCGATTACTGCCGTGCGAAGCAGACCAAGCAGATGTCGGGTATGACGATGCCAACCAATAGAGGGATGCTGACACTAGCTCAAAAGCTCGG
>NZ_JBFRTU010000205.1:0-357 GCF_041474275.1 Vibrio sp. 10N.222.52.B7
GTGAGTCATTGTACTGACGCCAGTTAGTGGTTTTGTAGTGCGGTTTGGGCATGAAATCGTAGTCAATAAGAGAAAGTTTCGGTTCGTACGATTCTGATTTAGTTCACTCGACTTACGCAACAAAGTCACGACTTCATCAATGTCTGGATAGTACCTCATTCAATTTAATCACTTTTTATAACAATAAAGGTTAAACAGGAACGGGGACATTCAGGCTCAAGGTCAACATGTCCATAAAATGATGCTGAAGATGTAATGTAAATAGATCAACAACAGAAGTGAATCATTTTAAAGAAGATAGCCGCGAAGAGGAGGTCTGTGGAACTTTCGGGCTAACTGGTTGGTGAATACATAACT
>NZ_JBFRTU010000206.1:0-408 GCF_041474275.1 Vibrio sp. 10N.222.52.B7
CCTTTGAACAGTCCGTTATAAAAGCGACAAAAGCGATTAAGGGTAATACTGATGTCGTCATTTTTGATACCATCGATTACCAAGCAAAAGCGAAAATGCAAGGTGTTGATATTAATAAAACAACCTTGATTATGTTCGGTGCGCCTAAACCAGGTGGGCAATCAATGGATGGGTCACAAACACTAGGATTAGATGCTTTCCCACAAAAGTTCTTAGTATGGCAAGACGAGCAAGGAACACACGTTAGTTATAATGAATTGACGGCGATGGCTGACCGACAAAATGTGCATAAAACAATTTCGTTGAGAGTCATTCAATATCGACTTAATAGCACATTTGAAGCGACTTTTGAGCACTGAGTAATACAACCGTATTTTATCCGTCGTAATAGGTCACCCTATACACACA
>NZ_JBFRTU010000207.1:0-1282 GCF_041474275.1 Vibrio sp. 10N.222.52.B7
AAGACTGTATCAATATTATAAAAGCTATTGATTATCAAAATGTTAGTGTTTTTAGCTCGCCGTGTGATCTCAACAAAACTCAGATATTTAATGTGGCGGACTGCGATCAGCAAGAGCCACGCAAGGAGAAGTGGTATTCCATTCACCCATTTAAGGAAGGTGGCAATGATGCCATTCAGCCTTTGTATGATGAGAAAGAGTATTCAAACGGTCTAGTGTCCGTTCATATTCTTCCATCAGTGAAAGTAAACCTGATAAAGGAGTTAATATCCATGAATGTTTTAAATGAACCGACAGAGTATGTCGAAGAGAAACTAACGGATTTAAAAAACGAAGCACATGCAGATAACAACCAAGTCATAAATAAAGGTGAGGGTAATATTGAATTACAAGTGAATACTCATGATCGCCAGCTTGAGCAGTATGGCCGAAAGTACCATCAAGATTTTGATTTCGACTAAAGTCTAATATTTCTACTGATTTTATTTAGAGCTCATATAGATCTAGTGATTACGAGATAAATAAAATTAGAACACCAATTAATTTATAAAAAGATGAAATCTGTGAGCTTAAAGATTGTTTATAAAGTAACTCGAAGTTAGAGTGATGAATCTTGTTATCAAGTTGTTAAATTTTTACAGATCTAGTTTAAACACTCTAATAAAAAAGTGGCGCAAAGCTACTGAAATTTAAACCAATAACGAAAACATAAAGGATTCTGGAATATGAATATGCAAACCAATGCATCGACATTCGTGCTGGAAAACCAAGTCGACACCGCCTTTTTACAGTCTTTTAGTGATGCATGGAATAACCATGATATTGAAGCGCTAATGTCGTTTATGACCGAAGACTGTGTCTTCCACACCGTGGCAGGAGAAGGCGAACTTGGAAACACTATCGAAGGGTACGAAGCCGTTCGCAATAGCTTTGAATTGGTTTGGCAGAACTTTCCAGATGCAGCCTGGAGCGATCCTGTCCACTTTGTGTGTGGAGACCGCGCGGTAAGCGAATCAACGTTCTCTGCGACTAACCCAGATGGCACCGTCATCGAAGCTCGTATGGTTGATGTGTTTACCCTGAAAGATGGAAAAATCAGCGTAAAAAATGCCTTCCGTAAAACACGACCTCTTTTGACTCCTAACAACACTCCCAAGAGCTAGACACGAAACCAAAATCAGTCCACGTGTTATGACTAGGAGAGTCGAATTATGAGTTTAGTAATGGAACAACCGGCAGCCGATGTGCCGCCAAAGGTGACAAGCACCCAAGCAAAAGAAAG
>NZ_JBFRTU010000207.1:2010-2737 GCF_041474275.1 Vibrio sp. 10N.222.52.B7
AAATACGATCCACTTAAAGACAAGAGCCCAGGTCACGGTAAGGAATACGCCCCGACTTATTGGGTAGATACCGCAGGCGCGCCACCTGAAGATGATGGTCCAATTACATCGGATATGGATGTGGATGTGGCGATAATCGGTTCAGGCTACACAGGCCTAAGCACCGCGATACACCTTGCTGAAATGTACGGCATTAAAGCGACTGTGATTGAAGCTAACCGTATGAGTTGGGGCTGCAGTACCCGAAATGGTGGCCAGGCTCAGTGTGCGTCAGGACGTTTGAAGCGTTCTCAGTGGATTGAACGCTGGGGACTAGAAACCGCACTGAAAATGCATCGCGAATGCGTCGATGGTATGAACACCTTTAAGTCTCTGATCAAAGACATTGATTGTGACCCACAGTCGGGCGGCCACTTATACGTTGCCCATCGTCCCAAAGTGATGGCAACACTTGAAAAAGAAGCCAAGTTGCTGCGCGACACGTTCGATTACGATGCGCAGATCTTAGATGCGGAAACCGTAAAGCGTGATTACGTTGGTGATCAAGAAGCGGCAGGCGCAATGCATGAGCCAGAAGGTATTGGTATCCATGCAGGGAAACTGGCGTTTGGTTATCTAAGAAAGGCGAGAGCACTCGGCGTTAAAGTTCACCCATCGAGTCCCGTTATGGGCTGGGAAACTCGCAACGGTGTGCATTACCTGAAAACGCCAGGTGGTGTGGTTAAGG
>NZ_JBFRTU010000208.1:0-256 GCF_041474275.1 Vibrio sp. 10N.222.52.B7
GACCCACCATTCTTTCTCCGCGAAGGAATTAAAACTATCGTGGGCGATTAGCTCAGTTGGGAGAGCACCTGCCTTACAAGCAGGGGGTCACTGGTTCGAGCCCGGTATCGCCCACCATTCTCTAAAAATTCTTGGTTATCTTCATATCCAAACCACTTCTTTTGTCGTTGGTTGGTATGTTTGACCCTGAGAGTCTTTAGAAAATGTGAATTTTAGAACACTGGTTCTTAAAGTCTCATGCTCTTTAACAATTTGG
>NZ_JBFRTU010000209.1:0-581 GCF_041474275.1 Vibrio sp. 10N.222.52.B7
GAATCAAGCTGACGCAGGCTACCTGCGGCGGCATTACGTGGGTTAACAAATACTTTCTCGCCTTTCTTCAACGCCATCTCATTCAACTTATCGAAACCCGCTTTTGGCATAAACACTTCGCCACGAACTTCAATACGCTGCGGCCAGCCTTCACCTTGTAACTTAAGTGGGATAGAGCTGATCGTACGCACGTTTTCAGTGATGTTTTCACCCGTCGCACCGTCACCACGTGTCGCAGCCTGAACTAAAATACCATTCACATAGAGTAGGCTAACTGCAAGGCCATCAAGCTTAGGTTCACAACAGAAAGTCTTGAGGTTAGCGGTTGGCGCTCTATCAGACATTCGCTTATTGAACGCATCCAAATCTTCATCAGAGAAAGCATTGTCCAGAGAAAGCATTGGGATCTCATGAGTCACTTGAGTGAAACCATCGAGAGGCTGACCACCAACACGTTGGCTCGGAGAATCTACCGTCACTAGTTCCGGGTTCTCTTCTTCGATCTTTAGCAATTGCTGCATTAATCGATCGTACTCGACATCAGGGATCTCAGGGCTATCTTCTACGTAATAACGAACGGC
>NZ_JBFRTU010000210.1:0-504 GCF_041474275.1 Vibrio sp. 10N.222.52.B7
ATCGATGGTTGTGTCTTGATCGAATCTCAACCACAAAGCGGAGCCACTATTCCTCTCACTCCAGTGAGCGACCACATATCACTAAGTCATACCAGTTCACTAGGTCAAAGCAGTATTGCGCTCTCTCTTGCAAGTAGCCATGAATCTGAATCTAAACAGGCGACACCTGCTTATCATCAAGTCGGCTCATACCGAAATAGACTGTGTTATTTCACTACTGGATGTTTGCTGCTGGCATCTGCGTTGTTGGCTTTCGCTAAAGTTAATGAGAGAAACCTCAGTGATATCAACCCTGTTAATCGACTCAACGAGCAGTGGATTGGTCAAGTACAAGTTTTCCAAGCTCCTGAAATGGCGATGACTCCTGAGCTAGAAAGCATCCTCTATCAGTATCAATGTGATTGTGTGGCGTACGTTAGCGAAGAGCCCGGCTATTCAGAACTCTCCGTACTCAACAAAGCAACACGCCAGTCTGTCAATATCTTTTACACGTCAACACAATTG
>NZ_JBFRTU010000211.1:0-231 GCF_041474275.1 Vibrio sp. 10N.222.52.B7
GCTAATAATGCTCCTTCATCAGTAAACTCGCTTATTTCAATTTTAACTTGAGGTAAGTGTTGGCTGATCGCATGAATTAGGCTGGGTAAAATATGTGTGGAAGCGGATGCGCCAAAAGAAGCCACTTTCACCTGTCCAGCCCCATCTTTTTGAATAAGTCGAAGCTGTCTCAATAACACCCCTCCCTGCAACTCCTGCTGTTTCGCGAACTCAGCAATCAACCTCCCTTCC
>NZ_JBFRTU010000212.1:0-253 GCF_041474275.1 Vibrio sp. 10N.222.52.B7
AACCTCTGAAGCAAGGGGATATTCTTTTCAAAATAGACCCAGTTCCATTCGAAGCTGAAGTCGCAAGGTTAGAAGCCAAGGTAAAAGAAGCAAGCCAAGGTGCGCTTGGAATGGAATCTGAAGTGGTTGAAGCAGAGGCTGCAAAAATCAAAGCCATCGCAGAAAGAGATAAAGCCCAACGTGAGTTTTCTCGTTACAAGCGCGGTTACGACAGTGGCGCTTTTACCGAGCAACAATTGGATACTCGCAGACC
>NZ_JBFRTU010000213.1:0-862 GCF_041474275.1 Vibrio sp. 10N.222.52.B7
ACGATAGCTGGAAGCTCAAGAGAACGTGCCATGATTGAAGTATGAGATGTACGACCGCCGATGTCACAAGCGAAACCAAGAACGTAATCTAGGTTGATTTGTGCAGTTTCAGATGGCGTTAGGTCGTAAGCTACTAGGATAACTTCTTCACTGATGTCTGATAGAGACACAATGTTGATGCCTAGAGCATTTTTAACGAAACGAGTACCGATATCGCGGATATCAGTTGCACGTTCTTTTAGGTACTCATCATCAAGAGACTCTAGTGCAACAGCTTGCTCTTCGATCACAGTGTGGATCGCGTTGTCTGCGTGCATCTTGTCTTTCTTGATGAGTGCTAAAATCTCTTCTTCTAGCTCTTCATCTTCAAGCAGCATGATGTGGCCTTCAAAGATTGCTTCTTTTTCTTCGCCAAAAGTTTCAAGTGCTTTTTGCTTAACAACTTCAAGTTGTTGAGAAGATTTGTTACGAGCGTCAAAGAAACGCTGTACTTCTGCTTCAACTTGGTCGTCAGAGATAGATTGAGTGTTTAGGACAATTTCATCTTCTTGAAGTAGTAGTGCTTTACCGAAAGCAATACCAGGAGATGCTAGGATGCCTGAAATCATAGCCTTACCTTAGTTGTTCAACTGTAAACGGGAGAGTGTGTGACTTTAAGTCGTCGACTAATGTCGCGCTTATTCCTATCTATTTCGAACAAAGCCACTTTGCTATGCAAAATGGCTTTGAAAGAAGGAGACCGTATTAGTGTAGTTGATCCATAAGAGCAACTAGGTGGTCTACTGCTTGCTGAGCTTGAGGGCCTTCAGCTGAAATAGTAACGTTAGTACCTTTTACTAGGCCTAAAGTTTGTAGTTTGAAC
>NZ_JBFRTU010000214.1:0-314 GCF_041474275.1 Vibrio sp. 10N.222.52.B7
GGAATGAACTCTGTGGTTCAACGACATTTTGTGTGTCATCAATATCTGAGAAATAGCGTAAAACACCCGTATCATTCAATGCTGTCGCAGCTTTTAGCTCTCCTTCAAGGAAATTTGCAAAAGCAGTAACTTGATCATTATCTAGTACTCCACCCACATAATCGGCCGCACTCTTATCAAATTTCGCACTCAATTGAGCCAGCATGAACGCACGATTAGAGTGCTTAAACGCCTTAATTGTTGATACGACATTTTGTTCCAGACTCGCGAGTTCAGACGCAGATAAATCGTCTTGGATATTGCCAGAGATCGTG
>NZ_JBFRTU010000215.1:0-622 GCF_041474275.1 Vibrio sp. 10N.222.52.B7
CCGTCTTCAAAGTGGTTAGCGTCAAACTGTTTACTCATTTGAGTCAGGGTAGGGATCAGCTGTTGCACTGAGTCTTGCAGCTCATTTCGAAATCGATGGACACGTTTCTCGTCAGCGAGGCCTGAAAGCTTAGTGATTGATTGATTCAAACGCTCCAACCACGATGCTGCGCCTTTTAAGCTCGCAGCCGCAGAAGAGTGATCTCTGGCTACATGCGGTAAATGGTGAGCTTCATCGAATATATAGATGCTATTTTCTGGTTCAGGCAGTATCACGCCGCCGCCTAAGTCTGCATCAGCCATCACTAAACTGTGATTGGCGATAATCACGTCTGCTTTATCTAGCTCTGAGCGAGCTTTCTGGAAAGGGCAGTCTCTATGCGTAGGCATACTGTTGTTACAGCTGTGCTTATCGCTGACAATCATCTGCCAAATCATGTTGTCGATGGGTTTTGGCCACGAATCACGGTCACCATCCCATTTACCTTGGGTTAGGCTACGATACATGGTTTGAAGTTGGTCGATATCCTTCTTCTTTGGCTTAGATTCGAACATGGCCATTTGTCCGCCATCAACCCCGCAGGCAGCGGCTAGCTTTTCGGAACAACAATAACGCTGTCTGC
>NZ_JBFRTU010000215.1:1401-1588 GCF_041474275.1 Vibrio sp. 10N.222.52.B7
TCTCGATCAGTCAGTCTTCTATATAGAGGGAGATCTTTATTGACGAGCTGTTCTTGTAGCGCAACCGTCGCCGTTGATATGACTATTTTTCGGTTATTGAGCACAGCGACAGGAATAGTTGCCATTAAATAAGCCAGTGATTTCCCGATCCCGGTTCCCGCTTCTGCAACAATCATGCGATTACTTT
>NZ_JBFRTU010000216.1:0-739 GCF_041474275.1 Vibrio sp. 10N.222.52.B7
GCATCAATCTGAATGATTTTCGCGTTCTTCGGCCAGTAGTCCATACCATGTTGAGGCAACGTACCAAATGGACCAAGGCGTGTACCCAAAGCGATAACCACATCCGCTTGAGCCATCAACTTCATTGCTGCTTTCGAACCTTGGTAGCCTAAAGGACCACACCATAATGGGTGACTAGCAGGGAACGAGTCATTGTGCAGGTAGCTGTTCACTACGGGTGCGCCTAATCTTTCTGCTAATGCCGCACACTCTTGAACGGCATCAGCCATTACCACGCCGCCACCAGAAATGATGACTGGGAATTTCGCTTCAGCAATCAAGTCTGCCGCTTCGTTCAGAGATTTTTCACCACCTGGGCCACGGTCTAAACGTGCTGGTTGAGGGATCTCAGTTTGAGTCTCACCGTAAAAGTAATCACGTGGAATATTAAGTTGAGTAGGCCCCATTTCACTCATCGCACGGTCGAAGCATCGACCTGTGAATTCCGCCATACGATCTGGGTGCGTTACGTGTCCTTGATACTTAGTAAACTCTTGGAACATTGGAAGCTGGTTACATTCTTGGAAACCACCTAAGCCCATTGTTTTAGTGCCTGTCTCTGGCGTCACAATGACGACCGGGCTATGTGCCCAGAACGCAGCTGCAATTGCTGTTACACAGTTACTGATACCTGGGCCATTCTGCCCGATAACCACACCGTGGCGACCAGATACACGAGAGTAACCATCTGCCATGTGGG
>NZ_JBFRTU010000216.1:1462-1699 GCF_041474275.1 Vibrio sp. 10N.222.52.B7
TAACCATCTGCCATGTGGGCAGCGCCTTGCTCGTGTACTACTGGGACCAATCGAATGCCAGCAGGAGCAAAGATATCCATTGCGTCCATAAATGCTGACCCCATGATGCCGAACATGTCGGTAACATCATTAGCAACCATAGTTTCAACGAACGCTTCTGATGGTGTCATTGTTACTGTGCCGGAAACAACCGTACGTTTTTCTTGCTCGCTCATTCTTCCATTCTCCTTGAGTTAA
>NZ_JBFRTU010000217.1:0-660 GCF_041474275.1 Vibrio sp. 10N.222.52.B7
CATCAAGCATGGGTGACAATACCGGAAAGTCGACCGACCTTAACATCGAAAAGCTGCCGCTATTGATGAATCAGAGCGGTGGTGAGCTTAATGCCTTTGTTTCGGAGTCTCAAAATAAGGTTCAGCTTTCGTGGCCAATTGAGTATCAAGTACTCGACAATCTTGAAGCCAGCACAATTGAACAGATTGAAACCATTAAGCTTGCCGCCTCAACACCAGAGCAACAAAAACTGACAGCGGAACAAGAGTGGAAGAACAGAGTGTCGCAGCTTGTGAGTGAAAACTACGCTGATGCCGAGTTCAGTACTGCAACTGCCGCTAAGTATTTGTTTATGTCTGAGAGAAGCTTACAGAGACGCTTTAAATCGGCTTACAACAAGACCTTCAAAGAGCACTTGAATGAAGTACGTCTAGAGCATGCGTGTGAGCGCTTACTCGCTGGAGAGAAGATCTCTGATGTGGCGTTTGATTCGGGGTTCAATGACCCTTCCTATTTCAGTCAAAGGTTTAAGCACCACTTTGGCATGTCACCATCTAAGTTTGCTGAAAACAACGAAGAGTAGCACGCAGCGGATACTCAGCTAGAACATAAATAAAGATACTTTAGCCTCGACATTCGTGTTGGGGCTTTTTTATGCTTCTACGAGATACGAGATACGA
>NZ_JBFRTU010000218.1:0-280 GCF_041474275.1 Vibrio sp. 10N.222.52.B7
ACTTAGTGCTTCATCCTGATTATGAACACAAGTCATTGAAAGCCTTGATAGGCTACTCGTCCGAACTGCTAATTGATCGAATCGCAACCCAGCCAGAAGGTCACTTTAGCTATTCAATTTCCAGTGACAATGGTACGACCAACAAAAACGTCTTTTATAAGTTTTACCCCTATCTGAATTGGGTCATTTCCGCCGGTATTTTAGAGCAGGAGCTCAATAGAAATCATAGTTTGCTGTTCATTAGTTTAATGGCTTTGGTCGTGAGCCTATTGAGCATTAT
>NZ_JBFRTU010000219.1:0-519 GCF_041474275.1 Vibrio sp. 10N.222.52.B7
TATCCGCCCTCGCTTAAATCAAGTTCAATTGAAGGACTATTTCCCGAGAATCGTACTCAAAGATCTGCAGACTTCAAAGACAGATTCACAACCACCAAACGAAACCAAGTATTGGCGCAAGATCCGTGGTTTTGACCAATCAGCAGATCTCGACCAAGACAACTATTTATCACCTGTTGAATATAAAAATAGGAACAACAAATTGGCTACTGCTCGATTTCGTTGGGAGTCTCGCGTCATTCCTTTCGGCCGAATGTGGAACCAAAACTCATCATGGTCATTGACCAACCTTGCTAACCCAGATCTACTGATGTTGATGCGAAACTACTATTCCAAACATTGGGGGCAACAAGGGCTCAATGGCGCCTACAACGACGATACCAATAAGCTTTTAGGCGGCAATCAATTTGAGGTTTATTCAGGAGGAACCATTCAAGAGCTTGGTCTTGTCGTAGGGTCTAATGAAGCGGATAAGCAATACAAGACGCAATTCGCAGCCTTTCTCAAACGGTTATCAGC
>NZ_JBFRTU010000220.1:0-261 GCF_041474275.1 Vibrio sp. 10N.222.52.B7
ACTAAGAATTCTGCATATGAAAGGGCGTTTGCCCGTTGTTGAGTTGGCAAAGCAGGTCAACCTAACGACGTCCCCTTGTTCTGATAGATTGAAGCGATTGGAAAAAGAAGGCTATATAACGGGCTACCATGCCGAGCTCTGTTCAGAAAAGCTGGGACTCGATGTCCAGGTCTTTATCCATATTCGTCTCGACCAGACCAGCTTTTCGATTTTCGATAAATTCGCCCAAGCGGTTGAAATGATGCCTGAGGTGGAAGAGTG
>NZ_JBFRTU010000221.1:0-1549 GCF_041474275.1 Vibrio sp. 10N.222.52.B7
ATCACTAGTCGGTACATTTACGGTGAAATAGCTTGCTTTTGAATCAAAGGTAGATCTTGTTCACAAAAAAAAACTGAACCATCAGGAACTTAACTATTTTATTTATGTTGCGAAATATAAATATTAAAAAAGACTTGCTTGTAGGTGTTAAATCCTGAGATGTGGCGTTTTTACAAGTTGTTTGTGGTGTTAAATGCTGTTTTGTTCTTTTTTTGGATTATTATATTTCCTGATAAAACTAAGGATAAGCTGCTCGTAAAACTATGAAAAAAAATGTAAGTAGTTGATTTTGATTGCTTTGTGTTTTTTTTAGGTTTGTTTTTAGTTTATTTGACACGCAGGATAATCTTTTGCAATCTAGACCTCGAAATTTAGTGACGGTGATTAACCAACAAAGAGTGGTAATGACCAGTCATAAAAATAAAAGGGAACCGGGCAAGGATCTCCCATTCTTAGAAAAGGCAGTGGATTTATTATGAAAAAGACTCTATTAGCACTTGCAGTTGTTGCAGCAGCAGGCTCAGTAAACGCAGCGGAAATTTACAAATCAGAAGACGGCGCAGTAGACTTTTACGGTCAACTACGTACAGAGCTTAAGTTCCTAGACGGGCAAGATGCCAAATTAGGTTCAGGTTCTTCGCGTGCTGGTGTTGACGCTCAATATAATGTATCTGATGATCTTAAAGTTCTTGGTAAAGTAGAATTTGCATTGAAAGACAGTGGCGACATGTATGTACGTAACCACATTTTTGGCTTTAGCAGCGATCAAGCGGGAGCAATCAAATTTGGTAAGCAATGGACTACATCAGATGATGTATACGGCGCTGATTACTCATACTTCTTTGGTGGTTCTGCACTGCTTTACTCTACTTTGAACGGTGCTCTTCATGACTCACAAGTAAAGTACTCTTATGATTCTGACAACTTCTGGGTAAAAGCAGGATACGGATTAGCAGAAGATGATTCTAATCAAGAGCTAGCTGAACTTTACGTTGGTTTTTCTGTTGGTGACGTAAATATCCACCTTGGTGGTGGTCAAACAACTGATGATGTAGCTGGTTCTGATTTTACAGGCCTTGAGAACACATACTACGAAGGTACTGTTGAGTACTCTAAAGATGTTCTAACAGTTGGTGCAACTGTTGCGGCATCTTCTGTTGAATCTGCTATTGATAAAGCAGACCAAACAGGTTTCTCAGTAGCTGCTACGTATGGCGTTGCTGATAAAACAACAGTATATGGTGGTTATGAGTTCGTGTCTCAAGATCACGATTTATTAGAAGATAGCAACGTTGTTTACGTTGGTGTTGAATACAAGTACGCTAGCTGGGCACGTGTCTATGCTGAGTATGGTTATGCAGACGGTAGTACTCTAGGTTTCAACGCTCAAGGTAGTGATATGGTTGTAGATCCTAAGACTGTTGAGGGCGAAAATAATTTCGGTATCGGTGCTCGTGTTTACTGGTAATTTGATATATTGTTAGAAAAAGCCCAA
Source organism: Vibrio sp. 10N.222.52.B7 (assembly GCF_041474275.1). NCBI lineage: Bacteria > Pseudomonadati > Pseudomonadota > Gammaproteobacteria > Vibrionales > Vibrionaceae > Vibrio > Vibrio sp. 10N.222.52.B7. The sequence continues at coordinate 1,496 of NZ_JBFRTU010000221.1, forward strand.
CATAGAGTTGGGCTTTTTTTTGCCTATTTTTTATAAGGATGGATACAATAATGC
>NZ_JBFRTU010000222.1:0-340 GCF_041474275.1 Vibrio sp. 10N.222.52.B7
TTGTCGACGATGAACCCGCCATTCGAGACTCGGTAGAACAAGCTATGCTCATTGAAGGTATCGATATCGTCGGCTTTCCCAATGCTATTGAGGCATTAAAGAAAATAGATACCACGCAAGCCGGAATTGTCATCACCGATATTCACATGCCAGTAATGGATGGCATTCAATTAACGCAAAAGTTGCTGAGCCAAAATCCTCATTTTCAGGTCATCGTACTTACCGGACATGGTGACGTGCAAACCGCGGTATCAGCGATGAAAGCCGGTGCTTACGATTTTCTGGAAAAGCCATTTGTGGTCGATGCCCTACTCACTGCCGTTAAAAAAGCCGCAGATAA
>NZ_JBFRTU010000222.1:1086-1552 GCF_041474275.1 Vibrio sp. 10N.222.52.B7
TTAAAAAAGCCGCAGATAAGCTCGCACTGGTTGAAGAGAACAACCTATTGCGTAAAGAGTTGGCAATGCAAAATCAGGTTGGCCCGAAACTGATTGGTCAATCACCATCAATGCAGGCATTACGCCGAGAATTGATCACCCTAGATACCAAAACTAACCCACTTCTATTATTTGTTGGTGATTTAGGGACGGGGAAAAGGGTCACAGCACAATACACCCATGATTTACACAGTCATCAAACCGCGGAGCTTTGCCCTGTCGCTGCGTTTAATTTGCCACGCAGTGACGAAGCGACATTCCATCAGTTTATTTTGCAACTGTTCTTGAAGCATCAAGGTGGAACACTCTATATCCATGAGACAGAAGCACTAACTCAGGATCAATGGCTGTGGTTAGCGAACCTAAAACCCACTCTACTTCGTGAAAACTCATGCAAGACCAATGCAACTTGTATCATTATCGCAAC
>NZ_JBFRTU010000223.1:0-377 GCF_041474275.1 Vibrio sp. 10N.222.52.B7
GTTGGTCTGTACCGTACTGAATTCCTATTTATGGACCGTGACGCGCTTCCTACTGAAGAAGAGCAATACGTTGCTTACAAAGAAGTAGCAGAAGCAATGGAAGGCGAGTCAGTGATTATCCGTACTATGGATATCGGTGGCGACAAAGACCTACCATACATGGACCTTCCACAAGAGATGAACCCGTTCCTAGGCTGGCGTGCAGTACGTATCAGCTTGGATCGTCGTGAAATCCTACGTGACCAACTACGTGGCATCCTACGTGCATCTGCACACGGTAAACTACGTATCATGTTCCCAATGATCATTTCTGTTGAAGAGATCCGTGAACTGAAAAAAGCAATCGAAGAGTACAAAGTTGAACTTCGCGCTGAAGG
>NZ_JBFRTU010000223.1:1135-1380 GCF_041474275.1 Vibrio sp. 10N.222.52.B7
GGCGTAATGGTTGAGACTCCAGCAGCTGCTGCAATCGCACACCACCTAGCGAAAGAAGTATCTTTCTTCTCTATCGGTACTAACGACCTAACGCAATACACTCTTGCGGTAGACCGTGGTAACGAAATGATTTCTCACCTATACAACCCACTATCTCCTGCTGTTCTTACAGTAATCAAGCAAGTGATCGACGCATCACACGCTGAAGGTAAGTGGACTGGTATGTGTGGTGAGCTTGCTGGTGA
>NZ_JBFRTU010000224.1:0-284 GCF_041474275.1 Vibrio sp. 10N.222.52.B7
AATCGGTCTTGGCTTTAAATTCTGTTAAATCAAGCTCTGCCAGCTTGTACATAGATCCTTTTCGAGCATTTACTTGGTCGACACCTGCATCAACAGAAGCCATTTGTGCTTCCTGAAGTACGCGAGTAACACCGCGCGCAAACATGTGTACTTCACGGCTTTTGGTTGAGTTTGATGCGGAATAATCACCAACAGCCAGTTGTTTATCGATGCCTAAGTCGCTGGCTACAAGCTGGGTTGCTTCATCAAAACTGATTCCACTGGTTCTCGATACACTTGCAACT
>NZ_JBFRTU010000225.1:0-345 GCF_041474275.1 Vibrio sp. 10N.222.52.B7
TCTTTGAAAACAGTAAGTAGCAACTAAGTTCTATGAATTTACCCTAGAAGCCCGCAATGCGCTTCTAGGGTTCTATTTAGCGGCTCAAATCTAAGTTTTAACTCACTCCCCTCTCACACTCCTATCTATTTCACCGCGTCCATTCTTTCACTGCCCATCACTCATTGATAATGGCAAGCGAATGACTTAAAAGTCGCAATCGACTACATTAGAAACGCTGAGAACAACCGACTCTAGTCTTAACTGCACCATCTGTCTTCAACCAAGGAATGTCATGAGAACTCCCATCAAACACATGCGCCTGATTAAAGGTCAACCTTGTAGGGTTGAGGAACTGACTAACAG
>NZ_JBFRTU010000226.1:0-137 GCF_041474275.1 Vibrio sp. 10N.222.52.B7
GCGTTGGAATGGCTGACCATTTTCATCAACCGTAGCAACTGTCATGGCAGTAGGGTCCGTCAACTTCGCTTCAATGGCTTGCTCTAGCCATAGGTTGAATTGCTCAATCGGGTCTGCGGCCAAGTCTTTACGTCTCA
>NZ_JBFRTU010000226.1:833-1226 GCF_041474275.1 Vibrio sp. 10N.222.52.B7
GCCAAGTCTTTACGTCTCAATCCACCCTTAGCGTATTCGCGACGAATATCTGTCAGTTCCATTTGGTTGCTCCTTTTAATTTTTTTGTGATTTTGCGCCGTAATCCTTTGAAACACAAGTCTAAGCCATGGTTTTGTCTCACAGAAGGTGCTCTGTGTTAACAAGATCTCGGTACTCTCTCCATCATATTGATAATCTTTATACAAACCGATGACAAGCTGAGATCCGAGTGACCAAAATACTGCCTAACCTAATGACACCCTTTGTTTTATTCTCATTGTTATTGGGAGCTGCAGGGCTGACCGCAACCCACTTTATGGCAGTGCAATTCCAAGAAAAAATCGTCACTCAGCAACTCGATGAAGCAGCAAGTAAAGCCAATCTACAAATCGA
>NZ_JBFRTU010000227.1:0-243 GCF_041474275.1 Vibrio sp. 10N.222.52.B7
CACCGTTCTCATCACTCACTACATCAATCTGTTCTTGGTGGTTGCGGTAAAGCGTGCCTTCACGAGTGATCTCCGCTTTCACGTCTTTTTGGATTTCACCGTTGTAGAAGAATTGGAATGTCACTGGTTCGCCTTCAATGATATCTGAAGGGTGCGTTACTGGCTTCATTTCAAGTAGCTTGCCTTCAATTTTGAAGACTGAATCCGATGGCTTACCTACTGTAATGTAGCTTTCTGCACGAG
>NZ_JBFRTU010000228.1:0-282 GCF_041474275.1 Vibrio sp. 10N.222.52.B7
TGATCAAGACATGACTCAACGTGTGTTGACGTGTAAAAATGCCAAACAAGGTTCAAAGGCGATGATCAACTCAATCATTTTTTCGATTCCAGTTGTACTCGTATTCATGTCTATTGGCCTACTCTTATATGTCTTCTACCAAAGACCTGAGCTAATGGGTGTGGAAGGCAAAGAAGTCGTGCAAAACTTTAATGGTGAAAACGTCACGATCTTCATGTACTACGTGCTAAATGAAATGCCTGCGGGTCTTCGTGGCTTAGTGACTGTTGGGGTCGTTGCAGC
>NZ_JBFRTU010000229.1:0-229 GCF_041474275.1 Vibrio sp. 10N.222.52.B7
AAGCAAGGTATTAGAGCTCGCAGAGCGGAAATGCATGGTTTACAAATGGCTACTTCACTGTGGAACCAAAGCGCAATCTATTTGGATGCAGGCTTACTTATCCTCGATTCATGAAAAAGAGCAGAAAACCATTTACGTCTTGTTGGAACTTGCCGCACGCCAGACCAATATCGCGGGGGCAACCGTCAGCATTAATATTTCACAAATTCAATTGAGTTCGATAACGGGC
>NZ_JBFRTU010000230.1:0-3196 GCF_041474275.1 Vibrio sp. 10N.222.52.B7
CCATTTGATTGGTAAATTTTATAAATATATTTTGTTACATAATCAAAACTGATGGCTTGATATAATAATGTCACACAAAACAATGGCTTTAATGGTTCTAATTTTTTCCTCACTGTCACAGGCTTCCACTATTGAGAACGACGAACTATTGCTGAAGTCATTGATAAAACAAGGTGTTATCTGTTCAGGCTTAACCTATGAGGAAAATCAAGAAGCTTTGCGTATCTATCTCAACGCTAAAAAAGTGAAGAGCACCCCGTTTGATTCAAAAAATAGAAAAGAGACAACCAATACAAAAGAGATAGAAGGTAAAAAACATACAACAAACACACGTCAGTTAAGAAGACACCACAAGAGTGTATTAGGCCAAACTCGGACAACAGATCCGAATAAGGCAAGTTGATACTGATATCGACATGGAAATATAAAAAGGAAATATAATGAAAATGATGAGAAGAACATTGTTGGCTTCAGCAATGCTTACTCTATTTAGCGTCAGTGGTTATGCAAAAACACCTATTGATTTAGGGGTAGTTAATGAAGACAAACTCATTGAAATGCTAGTTAGACAAGGCTTAGTCGACCAAGATGCAACCGATGTGGCAAAGCAGGATGCGCTTGACCGTTACTTGAAAAATAAAATCAATTCCGGTTTCAAAGGCGATGCTCAATTCGGAAAAAAAGCACTTGAGCAACGCGCAAAAATACTCAAAGCCATAGAAAAAGGGTCTGGCGTTAAAAAAGCGAGTGTCTTTGCTTTAGAAGTCGGCACCAAGCGCACCGATAAAGTACTCGCTCTATTGGTCGATTTCCCTGATTTGAACTGGGATGACAACAAGTTGACCGAAGAGCACACGCAGATGCTCTACGAGAGCTACAGCCCTGAACATTATCAAGAGTTGTTGTTTTCAAATTCTGGCTACACAGGGCCAAATGGCGAAAACCTAATCTCGATGCGCCAATATTACCAAAGCGAATCAGGCGACAGTTACAGCGTTGCAGGTCAAGCGGCAGGTTGGTATCGCGCCTCTAAGCCTGCGTCATTCTATGGTGGCAACTCCCCTACCACCGACAACGACCTAAACGCCCAAGAACTGGTTCGTGAAGCGCTGAATCAACTAGCTCAAGATCCGAGTATCAACCTTGCCGATTACGACATCGAAGATCGTTACGATTACGACGGTGACGGAAATTTCCGCGAACCCGATGGTGTGATTGACCACCTGATGGTGTTTCATGCATCGGTAGGCGAAGAAGCCGGTGGTGGCGTGTTAGGCCCTGATGCGATTTGGTCTCACCGATTCAACCTTGGTCGCACACATGTGCTTGAAGGTACCTCTAGCTCGCTTCCAGATCGATTTGGTGGCCAATACGCGGCGTTCGATTACACCATTCAACCGATTGATGCGGCTGCAGGTGTTTGTGCCCACGAATATGGTCATGATTTAGGCTTACCAGACGAGTATGACACGCAATACACAGGCAGAGGCGAACCGGTTTCTTACTGGTCAATCATGTCTTCGGGCAGTTGGGCTGGTCAAATTGGTGGTACACAACCAACGGCATTCAGCTCTTGGGCAAAACACTTCCTACAGAAATCGATTGGCGGACGTTGGGTTAACGATGATCAGCTCTCGATTGATGACCTAGAAGACAATCCACAAGTGTATACGCTGTTCCAAACAACGGATAACAGTCGTCCTAACATGATCAAAGTGGATCTTCCTGAAAAGCAGATTGAAAGTCTGAAACCCTTTGAGGGCGAGTATTCATTCCACTCTCAAAAAGGCGATGATCTGAAAAACAGTATGACTCGCAAGTTGATGATCCCAGCGGGTGATTCTGCACTGCTGTCTTTCAAAACTTGGTATGAGATTGAAAAAGACTACGACTTTGCGCGCGTGCTAATCAACGGACAAGCCATTGCAGGAAACATTACCTCAATGGACGATCCATACAACACGGACCTCGTTCCTGCTATTGGCGGCGAATCTGGCGGATGGGTCGACGCTGAGTTCGACGTTTCACAATGGGCAGGCCAAGAAGTGGAACTGTCTTTTGAATACATCACCGATGGCGGCTTAGCAATGGAAGGCTTCTATTTAGATAACCTTGCTGTTGTTGTCGATGGTGAAGTGACCTCAATAGACGATGGTGAAAGCAACTCCACCTTCGCCCTTAATGGTTACAAGCTGAGTAATGGATTCCATCAAGCGCAGCACTACTATCTATTGCAATGGCGCAGCCACATGGATGTTGATGAAGGCCTAGCGAACATCAAACGCATGGGACAACTGATGTCATTCGACCCTGGCTTGATCATTTGGTACGTCGACGAATCACTAACCGACAACTGGGTAGGTAAACACCCTGGTGAAGGTTGGTTAGGCGTGGTCGATGCAGACCAAAATGCCATGGTGTGGGCAAACTCTGGTGAAGCGGCTCAAACACGCTACCAAGTTCGAGACGCAGCGTTTTCACTCAAAGATCATACTCCAATGCGTCTTGTAAACAGCGACAACGATGTACTCGAAGATACCAGTTTGGTTGGCAATGCTAGCTTCTCGGATGACCAAGATTACACATCGCCTCAAGCACCAGATTCAGGACGCATCCTGACGGAGTTTGGTTTAGCGGTCGATATTGTGAATCAGAGTGATAACAACGAATACGGTGTGGTTCGCTTATCTAAAGTAAGCCAACACAACATCGTTCCTACTGCGAACTTCGAGCTTAATGTGACTGGTCTGACTGTTTCTGCAAACAACTTCAGCTCAGACCAAGACGGTGAGATCGCCCGTTACCTATGGGACTTTGGGAACGGCACAACAAGTAACGAAGTGGCACCAACTTGGTCTTACGAGCAAGCGGGCGAATACACGGTGAACTTGACTGTTGTCGACGACAAAGGCGCTACCGCTTCATTTAGCTCCGTAGTGAGTGTTGAATCTCCAAACGCCCTTCCAGAAGCGAGCGCGAAGTACATTCACTTGGGCCGCTGGGTAACCATGTGGTCTACAAGTTCAGACAGCGATGGTCGTATTGTTGATACCGAGTGGACACTTCCAAACGGAAAGGTGAAACGAGGTCGCACATTCACGTCAATCTTCCCTTCATACAGAAAGCACGAGGTGACACTGAAGATAATCGATGACCAAGGTGGGATTACCACTAAGACAATTTTGGTCGACCTGTA
>NZ_JBFRTU010000231.1:0-2284 GCF_041474275.1 Vibrio sp. 10N.222.52.B7
TTATTTAAATGCAAATAATAGTAATTATCATTTAGATCCAATATTATATTTCGCAAATCAAGATAATACTATGGAACTAAGGTAACTATCAGATGTATAAGCAATCCCTGCTCTCTGCTTCAATCGTTTTAGCGCTTTCATCAACATCAGCCTTTGCTGAAGATTATGCCCTATTTGACGAGGTTGTTGTATCTTCGACTCGTACTAATCAACAACTTGAAGATGTTGCTGCGTCGGTAACTGTGATTAACGATAAAGATATCGAAAAAAACATGGTTACGGATGTAGAAGACTTATTTAAGTACACACCAGGTGTCACGGTGACTACGAATTCTCGCCAAGGGATTCAAGGTATTAACATTCGTGGTATGGAAGGTAACCGAGTAAAGGTTATCGTTGATGGAGTATCACAAACTAGCCAATTTACTCCAAGTGGTACTCAGTCATATAACTTCATTAACTCTTCACGCATTGATGTCGATACGGACATGTTGAAGTCTGTCGAGATTGTTAAAGGTGCGGCTTCTTCTCTGTATGGTTCTGACGCGATTGGTGGTATCGCTGCGTTCGAAACAAAAGACCCGAGTGACTTTTTAAAAGACAAAGACTTCGGTGGCCACGCGAAGTTCAACTACTCTTCATCTGATAATACCTTTAGCGAATCGGTTGCTTTAGCAAATCGTATTGGCGACCTAGAAACGTTAGTTGCTTATACTCGCAGAGACGGTGAGCAAACTGATAACTTTGGTACACCTGATGAGCAAGATACTCAGAACAACAACTTGTTGGTTAAGCTTCAGTACCAATTAAACGAACAACACCGTTTAGAGTTTTCTGGTAACTTCATTGAGAATTCTGGTGATACCGATTTAAATAGTGCAAGTTACACCGACTACACTGGCGAAGACACAACTAGCCAACAGCAAATCGGTATCAAACATATTTGGGATGCTGACCTAGCGTTTGCAGATACTATTACTTGGCAAGCTGACTGGCTGAGCAAAGAAGAGAATGGCGTAACTAATCGTACTTCTAATGGCGGTATGTTCCTACCTCCGGCAGGTAATGTTCAGAAAAAGGACTATATCTACGAGGATGAAGGTTATCAATTTGATGTGCAATTCGATAAGTTCTTCATGACGGGTAATGTAGAAAACTACTTTATCTATGGCGCTTCATATTCGGACAAAGACATTAAAAACGTTAATAACGAATATAACTCCATCAGCGCAGACCAAGTTATTTTCTACATCCCTGCCGCATCTGAAAGAAAATATGGATTCTTTGCTCAAAATGAAATGACGATCGGAAATTGGATGATTACTCCGGGTGTTCGTTTTGATGGTTTTGAAACTGATCCAGGTGATACAAGTCAAAACCCAAGTGGTAACCCAGAAGAGTCTTATGCAAAATATTCAGACTCAGCTGTTACCGGACGTTTGGGTACAACTTACACGCTTAATGATGAAAATAAGATCTTCGGTCAAATCAGCCAAGGCTTTAGAGCTCCTGATTTCCAAGAGCTTTACTACTCATTTGGTAATCCTGCTCACGGTTATTTGAATGCCCCTAACCCTGACTTAGAAGCTGAAGAAAGTATTTCATACGAGTTAGGTTGGCGTCATAACACAAATTATTCATCAAGCGAAATCGCTATCTTCTACAGCGATTATGATAACTTTATTGATAACGTAGCAGTTAGTGGCTCAGCCACTCCGGCCGATCCAACAATATATCAGAATGTAAACATTGATGAAGCCGTAATTAAAGGTATCGAAGCGTCAAATACACAGTCTTGGAATAGCTTCATGCCAGTGAAAGGTGTTAGTACTCGTGTTTCTGCAACGTATACTGAAGGTGAAGATGGCGAAGGTAATCCTCTTAACAGTGTAAACCCTTGGAACGCTGTCGTTGGTTTTAACTATGATGCTCCTTCAGCACTATGGGGTACATCACTTAACATAAGCTACACAGCAGGTAAGAAGTCTAGTGATATCAACAGCGATGGTTTGAATGATGAAATTCTACCAATTGATTCAGCAACTGTAGTTGACCTAACAGCATACTACTTGCCGATGAAGGATCTTACGCTTAGAGCAGGTCTCTTCAACGTTACGGATGAAGAGTACTACTCGTGGAATGACGTTCGTGGATTCTCACAAGAAGATAAAGATTACACGCAAGCAGGTCGTAACTGGTCAATTACAGCTAAATACGAATTCTAATTCGTTAAAAAACTGAATTGCAGATACTAAAAAGCCAGCTTAATGAACTGACCCCCAAT
>NZ_JBFRTU010000232.1:0-399 GCF_041474275.1 Vibrio sp. 10N.222.52.B7
CAACGATTACATCCGTCCTGGAACATCCATCGATATCTTAACTGTAAGTTCTCCAAACGATAACTTAGCTGGAAACATCGATAAGCCGAAGCGCTTTAGAGGGGTGAAGGCGTCGATGTTTCTTAAAAACGTCAAAGTACTCAACATTGGAAATGATGCAACTGGCGATAGCTCTATTACCGCTCGCGCTCCGAGTAAAGAGGATGGACTGACTACGGTGGTCATCGAAGTTAGCCCCGACGAGTTACCAAAACTTGCATTAGCGCAACGAACAATGCACATCGAGATTTACCGAAGCCAAACCTACACGCAACCTGAGTATGCAGAGGTGCGCAATATTATCGATAACTATACCGGGATTGCTGAGTTACGTGGTAACGAGAACAACCCGAGAGAGGC
>NZ_JBFRTU010000233.1:0-354 GCF_041474275.1 Vibrio sp. 10N.222.52.B7
ATTCACAGGTTTATCCACAAATGGTGTAAAAGTGATCGCTGGTGGATAACCTTATTAAGTGGATGTGATTGTTAGCCTTGGGATAGGTTACAATGGCAGCAAAGTAAATCAGTATAAAAGAGAAAGTCATGGACCAGTTTAAACATATCGATGTTAAAGGTGCTCAAGCCCTTATTGAACAAGGCGAAGCTCGACTTGTCGATATACGTGACCCGCAGTCTTTTGCGGTAGCTCACTCAAAAACCGCTTACCATCTTACTAACGATACCATGGTGTCGTTCATGGATGAGGTTGAGTTCGAACAGCCAATCTTAGTGATGTGTTATCACGGTATTAGTAGCCAAGGTGCGGCAC
>NZ_JBFRTU010000234.1:0-309 GCF_041474275.1 Vibrio sp. 10N.222.52.B7
CTTCTGGAACATACAAGTATTGGACTTGCGGCTCTAGTGTTTGAGTATAGTTGCCAACAATAGTGGTATCTCGTTCTAGTACGACACCCGCATGGCTTCTAAATTCAGGGATCACGCGACTTACTGATTCTTCCAAGCCTTCATAATCAGATCCTGCGCCTGTATCAACACCATCAAGATCTTGTTGGTAATATGTACCAAGTAAGCGAGCTTCTGTTGTCCATGTTCCCCATGTATTGCCTACCGGGATTGTAATTCCAGGTTCTACATGAATACGATTCGCAGAGGGTTTTCCACTTGCGTCGGTAT
>NZ_JBFRTU010000235.1:0-354 GCF_041474275.1 Vibrio sp. 10N.222.52.B7
TAATCCAAATTATCAAGTACTTTGCGGCCATAGCTTATTAGGAGAAAATGAATAATGTCAGAGCCACGTCTAGGTAATGTGATCACTTTATTAATACCAGCTCGCAGTTACAAAATAAACTGCGCTTGGACAAAAGAAAAATTAATGCCTGGCATAGAACAATTCGCTTGTCGACTGTTGCTTATTTTTGACCAACTTTACCCGAGTGAGCTACAAAGCTACTTTGGTCTTAACGACAGAGAGCGAGAAGTTCTACTAGATAGTTTACTTGCCAATCGCCTAATTAATGTCAATCCAGAAGGTCATGTTGAGGCAAGCTCATTTTTAAGAAAACATGCAGCCACTAATGAAGGC
>NZ_JBFRTU010000236.1:0-241 GCF_041474275.1 Vibrio sp. 10N.222.52.B7
CACTTGTATCGCGTCTTCACCTTCCCAGTTAATCACGTTGTCATAGAGGTTGAAGTATTTGTGTGTGCCATCAAAGCATTGGTTAGATACCACGGAACTAAAGTTGGGTGTATTGCCATTGAGAATGTTCTCGCAGCGTCTGATGGCCGTTGAACGCTGATCTTCAGGTACGATGGATAGGATGGAGTCCATCGCAAGCACTTGCTCTATTGAGTCCGCACCTTGTTGTTCTACCCATGCT
>NZ_JBFRTU010000237.1:0-272 GCF_041474275.1 Vibrio sp. 10N.222.52.B7
GGCGATACTCCATCGCAGGGGCAAACGTCGCAGGTAGGATACCCAACTTAAAACTCATAGATGAACCATAAGGGATTTCATCCAAATCAGCTGTCTTGCCACCAAGTGATACGGTTTGCTGATCAACACTGATCTTACTCAGTAATGCTCGACTATGAGGTGTTGTTGATACCAATAACTCATCAGATAACGCACTGACTACGCCATACTTTGATCCAAAAATAAGCCTCGTAGATTGGCTGCCTTCGCTATCAAACATGGCACATGCCCCT
>NZ_JBFRTU010000238.1:0-209 GCF_041474275.1 Vibrio sp. 10N.222.52.B7
TTATTCCGCAGATGGCCATCGATCATGGTTTATTGGAAAACCAAAATCTAGTGGTTATTGATCCCCCTGGTCAGCAAGCATATCGCGATATAGGCCTTGTATGGCGCCCAAGTTCGTCGCGTCTCGAAACCTTTCACCAGTTAGCGGATGTGGTGTCTGAGCTTTTATAATAATCCGCGATAATAAAAGTCCTCTGAGCGGCTGAATTG
>NZ_JBFRTU010000239.1:0-488 GCF_041474275.1 Vibrio sp. 10N.222.52.B7
CAAATGTGGGATCCAGAAGGTAAGCAAAAAGATACCAAAGCAATGGTCCCAGATCGTAGCTACGCGAGCATTTACCAAGCGGTTATTGATTTCTGTAAAGAGAACGGCGCGTTCGATCCAACAACGATGGGTAGCGTACCAAACGTTGGCTTGATGGCTCAAAAAGCGGAAGAGTACGGTTCTCATGATAAGACTTTCATCCTTGAAGCTGCTGGTCAGGTTCAAGTTGTTGACGCTTCAGGCGCTGTGCTTCTTGAGCAAGACGTAGAGGAAGGCGATATCTTCCGTATGTGTCAGGTTAAAGATGCACCAATCCAAGACTGGGTTAAGCTTGCGGTAACGCGTGCTCGTGCATCGGGTGTTCCAGCGGTATTTTGGCTAGATGCGTCACGCGCACATGATGCTCAGCTTATCAAGAAAGTTGAAGCATACCTTCCTGAATACGATACCGATGGTCTTGAAATTAAGATCCTTGCTCCACTTGAAGC
>NZ_JBFRTU010000240.1:0-217 GCF_041474275.1 Vibrio sp. 10N.222.52.B7
TATAGAAACATTCCAAACATTGATTCAGCAGAAGTTATTTTATCGACTGAACTCGATCATTGGCCTCATACGGCTTATCAAGTTAAAAAACTGAGCGTAGAAGGCGTTCCAGTTTTTGGTATTGAATGTGCCAAGTATTTCGACCGCCCGGAAATGTACGCAGAAAACAATCAAGCTTATGCTGATAACGGAGAGCGCTTCTCGTTCTTTAGTGCAG
>NZ_JBFRTU010000240.1:956-1104 GCF_041474275.1 Vibrio sp. 10N.222.52.B7
TTCTCGTTCTTTAGTGCAGCCTGTCTTGATATGCTTCCTAAGCTTGGTTTCCAACCGGATATCATTCATGCAAATGACTGGCATACTGGTTTCGTTCCTTTCTTGCTTAAATCGCGTTATCAACAACACGATTTCTTTGAAAATACGC
>NZ_JBFRTU010000240.1:1911-2691 GCF_041474275.1 Vibrio sp. 10N.222.52.B7
TTTTCAAAGGTGTGTTCGCCTACGATGAACTTCAATTCCTGCCAGAGATGCACAGTTACCATGCGCCTGAAGCTTCAGTGAGTGACACTCATGTCACTATGCTAAGAGCTGGAGTGATGTGTGCGGATAAAGTGAACGCAGTAAGTCCTACCTATGCAGAAGAGTTGAAAACGGAATTAGGTAGCCACGGTATGGCTGCAGAATTCCAACACAGATCTGCTGATCTGTTCGGCATTTTGAATGGGTGTGATTATGGGGCTTGGAATCCGGAAACTGATGCTTTCCTTCCTCGTAAATACAAAGCGACCAAGCACAGCATGGCTCGCGGAAAATCAGCTTGTAAGCAAAAACTGCAACAAGATGTAGGTTTACCCGTTGCCGATTGCGCGGTTTATGGCATGGTTTGTCGCTTGACGAATCAAAAAGGTGTTCATTACTTACTGCCTATCATCGAACAGTTTTTGAAAAATGATCTTCAGATCGTGATTGTCGGTACTGGCGATCCGGTTTTGGCGAGTCAATTGAAAGAGCTATCAGCGCTTCACTCAGATAAGTTCTCGTTCGTAGAAGCGTACAATAATGAACTTGCGCACTTGGTTGAAGCAGGCTCTGATTTCTTCTTGATGCCTTCGGAATTTGAACCGTGTGGCTTAAACCAAATCTACAGCATGGCTTACGGTACTTTGCCGATTGTTCGTTCTGTGGGAGGTTTAAAAGACAGCGTGAATGATTACGATGAAGATCCTGAAGTCGCGACTGGGTTTGCTTTTGAAGAGCCAA
>NZ_JBFRTU010000241.1:0-305 GCF_041474275.1 Vibrio sp. 10N.222.52.B7
AGTGTGTCAGTGATAAAGAAAATGCTCCTTCAAGGGGCATTTTTTGTATCTGCAGTTTGGTTATGTGAACGGTGACGTTTTTGGCAAACGGTTTGGCTATCGTCGCCGATTTGTAATTAATTTCTGCGATTGAAGCCTAAAAAAGCCGTAAGAGAACGAGACTTACGGCTACCTAATTCAGGGATGATACGAAGAAGGGTTTATTTAATAATTCAGCGGCAAAACTAGTCAGTTTTACAACAAGAACATCTTAGCCAAAAGTGATTTTATTAAAAGTAAGTGAATGTAAGTAAAGAATGTAAACT
>NZ_JBFRTU010000242.1:0-492 GCF_041474275.1 Vibrio sp. 10N.222.52.B7
CGTCAAAATATTCTCCGAAGAGCGCGAGCGTAATGTTTATGTCATGGTCGATCAGCGCACCAGTATGTTTTTTGGCAGCACAGGGCGAATGAAGTCTGTAGTTGCTGCAGAAATCGCAGCTTTGATTGCTTGGAAAGTCATAGACAGTACCGATCGTGTGGGCGCCATTATCTATAACGACAGTACTGCTCTGCCTATTTCACCGCAACGCAGCGCAAATCACGTACTCAAAATACTCAATGAGATTGCGAGTAAGAATCAGCAGCTCAAAGCGGGAAAGGCTCAAGACACCCAATCCAATTCCTTCGCTAAATTGTTTCATCAAGCGCAGAGGTTGGTTAAGCATGATGGGTTAGTGATCTTGATTACCGATGGCTACGGCTATAACGAGCGTAGCGAAGAGCAAATCAAGGCGCTCTGTCAGCACAACGATGTGGTGTTGTGTCATGTTACCGACCCTCTTGAGCATGATTTAGCCACGCTTAATAAGAT
>NZ_JBFRTU010000243.1:0-330 GCF_041474275.1 Vibrio sp. 10N.222.52.B7
TTAGTTGGGAAGATGCGGCTAAAGAATACCTAGCTATGTATCATTCAGCATTTTAACTTGTTGACTTAGCTTTAAAATTAGCGGGCGGGCAACAACAGCTCGTAATAAATGAAGGCGCTCTAATTGTTGAGTGCCTTTTTGTTTCCTGGTCAGAGCACATCACGTTTACGAAGACAAAGCTTGCAAACTCATTTTTGTCAGGTAGAAAAGGTGAGGTAGGTATTCACATGACTAATGATAGGTTTGACACTATTATCACTTAAAGTTCTTAATAGCGTGGTATCCTTAGTCATCGCCTCGTGATGAGGCATAGCTCCATTCCAATAATTA
>NZ_JBFRTU010000244.1:0-404 GCF_041474275.1 Vibrio sp. 10N.222.52.B7
ACATATGGTTGACACATTACTGGTTGCACTACTTACAAATGGTAATGTTCTGCTTGAAGGATTACCCGGAACAGCAAAGACTCGTTCTATCAAATCATTGGCTTCTGCCCTACAAGTTGACCTTGGTCGTGTTCAATTCACTCCAGATTTGTTGCCTTCGGACGTAACAGGCACAGAGGTGTATCAAGATGTAGACGGCAAACCGACGCTTACCTTCCAACCGGGCCCCGTTTTCAACAATCTATTACTGGCCGATGAAATCAACCGCTCCCCAGCAAAGGTACAAGCTGCATTGTTGGAAGCAATGGAAGAGCGTCAAATCACTGTAGCTGGTAAGACTTACCAACTTCCTGATCTATTCATGGTTTTAGCGACACAAAACCCGGTTGAACAAGAAGGTACTT
>NZ_JBFRTU010000245.1:0-307 GCF_041474275.1 Vibrio sp. 10N.222.52.B7
CTCCTGCTCTCCACAGCAAACGCGCAGAGAAAATCCATAAAGTGAGGAGGTGCACGAACACATTTTTGAGCGAACGCGCACCAAGCAATTAAGTCACGAAGGGGTTAGTTGATGGCAAATAGTAGTTCGTAACAAACCGTTAGTTCACAGGCCAGTATTTAGTTCACAAGCCAACAGCTCATAAACCAATAGTTACCTGACAACAGATAAGCTAGTTAACGATCAACTCAGAAGGGATCTCGATGCCCATCTCTCGATAATAACGAGCAGCGCCTGGGTGAAGAGGAACAGGCAGACCTGCGATCCC
>NZ_JBFRTU010000246.1:0-242 GCF_041474275.1 Vibrio sp. 10N.222.52.B7
GGTGTGATGATTATCGGCCCCCTCACTGACACTGTCGGTTAAAGGCGTCACATCAGGGTTGTCGTTAACCGCAGCTAAGTTGGTGGTTGCGCCAGTGTGGGTGATACCACTGTGTGCATCCTTAACGTCATAGCTGAAGTGTACATCGCCGTTATAGTCTTTCTCTGGGGTAAACGTAAACGTACCATCGGCATTGTTTAGAATAGAGCCATGGTCGACATGGAGGTTTTCAATGGTTAGTT
>NZ_JBFRTU010000247.1:0-263 GCF_041474275.1 Vibrio sp. 10N.222.52.B7
GATGTAGGTTTACCTGATCTCGACCCAAATAACTGGGTGGTTTCACAGCAACGTTTATATCTGAAAGCGCTAAAAGATATGGGGATCAAAGGTTTCCGTATTGATGCGGTAAAACACATGAGCCAGTACCAAATCGATCAGGTATTCACGTCTGAAATTACTGCGAACATGCATGTGTTTGGCGAGGTGATTACCAGCGGTGGAGCAGGGAACAGCGGCTATGAGTCGTTCTTAGCGCCGTACCTGAATAATACTAATCACTC
>NZ_JBFRTU010000248.1:0-407 GCF_041474275.1 Vibrio sp. 10N.222.52.B7
CGGTTGCTACTATACAGAGTTCAGTGTGAATTTCACTAATCGTTTCTCCATAAAACTAATAAATTACTCAGTAGCATTTAAGAATACTCGCCACACTTTATTCCGAACATCATTCTAACATTAGGTTGACACACTTTAGCTATTGCCGCTATTTTGTCTAAAACCATAAAAGACGGTCAATATGAAAGATAACCAATTCGCGAGCTTTGAGGATCTCCTCTCTCACCAAACCAACACTTTGACCGCATGCCAACCCAAAGATTTCGATAGCACTTTTTTCTTACTGGCAAGAGAAGCGCTCGCTTGGTTTAAGCTCGACAGACTTACCCTGTTTCCAAACTCAATGATTCTTCTGGATACAGGAAAAAGTATTTCCGTATCCCAAACAGATACTCCAGCGCTTGAAA
>NZ_JBFRTU010000249.1:0-210 GCF_041474275.1 Vibrio sp. 10N.222.52.B7
TGCTACAAGCTTACCCAAATGTGAGCGACCTTGGTCGTCCAACTATTGTTAAACTGCACAAGCAGTTTGGTGGATTGACGAGTGAACAGCAGCAAACACTGCTGACTAAGTGTGATGCTTCTGAAGGTTTTGTATGGCAGCGTAGCGAAGCTCAAGGCGTAACTCGTCTAACCAAAGACGTGACCGAAACATTGGAAGGTTGGATTCTTG
>NZ_JBFRTU010000250.1:0-353 GCF_041474275.1 Vibrio sp. 10N.222.52.B7
ACCACGCCGTAACGGTGATCGTTATGCTGAGCAATATTAGAAAGTGTATGTAGAAAAGTGTTGGTTGGGTTTGTCATAGTTAGCGTCCAGATTCATCTAAACACAGTTTATCACAGCCAAATAAAAAGCCGCATAAAGCGGCTTTAGAGGAGTAATGAAAAGTCGTCGACTTAGTCGAGCTTCGATTGTACGAAGGCGAGGATTTCTTCCATTGTTGCGTCATCAACTTTCTTAAGGTTCAACGCCAAGTTTGAACCCTTGCGGCTGTATGATACGCGGCCCTTAATAAGCTCAACTTTTGGAGAAGCTTTCTTCGCTGGCGCTGGCGCCAATTCAAGAATCCAACCTTCCAA
>NZ_JBFRTU010000251.1:0-276 GCF_041474275.1 Vibrio sp. 10N.222.52.B7
AAGCGTCGAACACAATTTGGCCATCGCTTCGGGTTCCAATAAGGCTTTGCTTGTTAGACGATACCGCGATAGTGATCGACAGGCTTTGAGAGGTTAATGACTCAGCTATAGTTTGATCTGCGCTAAACGAGAAGTCCGCAAAATCGATCCTAATATCAGAAGTTTGTGTTTCGTCTCCAAAAATACCGATGATGTTTTCCGAAAACACCACTGATTCAGGAAGAATAATCGTCGGCATGTCATCGATGGCTTCGTTGCCGAATGTATTGAAAACTT
>NZ_JBFRTU010000252.1:0-234 GCF_041474275.1 Vibrio sp. 10N.222.52.B7
ATATAGGCTGTGTACCGCAAGACAGTAACCTGTTCTACGGCTCAGTAAGAGACAACATTACCTTAGGTCGCCCGTTGGTCGATGACCGTGATGTGATGGACGCAGCCAACCGTGCAGGCGTGACCGCTTTTACTCAGCAAGATCCAGCAGGCTTAGAACGCCAAGTGGGCGAAGGTGGTGCTTTGCTATCTGGTGGTCAACGTCAGTCGATTGCCATAGCGAGAGCCTTCTTAG
>NZ_JBFRTU010000253.1:0-263 GCF_041474275.1 Vibrio sp. 10N.222.52.B7
CTGAAGCTGTCTTTGCCGTCGAAATGGTGAAAGCAGACAAGCAACTCGAAAAACAGAAAATGGCGAAACAGTTGCTTGATACTTTATTTCCTCTTGAGGCGGGTTCACACGAAGACGCGGTGAGCTACGAGATTGATTACCGACATGTTCAGGTTTACTTCAAAAACGGTGAGCACACCGGCCTAAAACGCGCTAAACACTTTGTAGCTTACACAGGTGATAAATCTAAGCCTTCAGCAATCCTATTCCGTGATGAAAGCGGT
>NZ_JBFRTU010000254.1:0-322 GCF_041474275.1 Vibrio sp. 10N.222.52.B7
ATTACTTAGTTACTTTAAGAACTGGAGTTTCGCCAACAGTTACAGAACCAGAAAGCTTGTTCAGCTCTTTGATTTCGTCCATGTTAGAGATAACAACTGGAGTAAGCGTAGATTTCGCTTTCTCTTCTAGAAGCGCTAGGTCGAAAGTGATGATAGTGTCACCAGCTTTAACAGATTGACCTTCTTCAGCTACGCGAGTGAAGCCTTCGCCTTTAAGTTCAACTGTATCGATACCGAAGTGAACGAAAAGCTCAACACCGTCGTCAGACTCGATAGAGAATGCGTGGTTAGTTTCGAAGATCTTACCGATAGTACCGTTAAC
>NZ_JBFRTU010000255.1:0-240 GCF_041474275.1 Vibrio sp. 10N.222.52.B7
CGGTTGAAGAAAACATGGGCTTTGGCCTGAAAATGAACGGGGTAGCTAAAGAAGTCGTCGAGAAACAAGTCACTAGTGCAGCGAAAACGCTTCAACTAGACCCTTTGTTGAAACGTAAACCTAAAGAACTGTCAGGTGGACAGCGTCAGCGTGTTGCTATTGGTCGAGCAATTGTTCGCAACCCAAGAGTGTTCTTATTCGACGAGCCTTTATCAAACTTAGATGCTGAACTTCGTGTCG
>NZ_JBFRTU010000256.1:0-506 GCF_041474275.1 Vibrio sp. 10N.222.52.B7
AAAGCGATTTTTATTCCGAAAATAAAATAGCCAAAGCCGGAGCGGGGAACAGATTCAATAGTCATATTTAAATTAGGTCACATGTGAATTTGGTTAAATAGCAAACATGTCTAGTGTACTCGACCGAAATTAAGAAAAAAAGCGTGGTGAAAATCACACCATGTAAGGAACTAATTGTATTAAGTTGTTCTAAAACAGTGGCTACTTTTGATAGAGTAGTGAGATTAGCCAAATTAACCCAACTTAGTGACAGCGTGTTTATAGCTAGTTGACTAAGAAAGCTGAGAGCGAAAAATGCAGGAATTGCGATTTGTACTCATTATTGTTGGCGCATTAGCTATCGCCGCATTATTGTTCCATGGTCTATGGACGAGTAAAAAAGAAGGGAAAGCAAAGTTTGGAGATAAGCCGCTCGGTAAGCTTGATAACGACAGCTTAGATGAAGCAGAAACTATTCCAAACCGTTCATTCGCCCCAGAAGATGATTTTGAGATAATCCGAAAAGA
>NZ_JBFRTU010000256.1:1220-1737 GCF_041474275.1 Vibrio sp. 10N.222.52.B7
GTAAAGAGCCGGATTTTGCTGTTTCACCCTCTGATACTGATCCGCTGATCGACTCAGATCCGCTAACAGCGCCACAAGCGAAAGAAGCTTACGAAGATGATATCGAATTAAATGATCTTCCTTCTTTCAGCGTAGAAGACCCAATTAAGGTTGAAAGTGAACCTGAAGTGATTGAGGAAGAGAAGGACGTTGAGCCTGAAGTTCCAAGCTTTGAGTTGACTGACGAGCAAAAAGAAAACCATGCCGGCTTTAAAGTGCAGTACGGTTCGTTTGAAGAGCCTTCTGAAACAGTTGATGAGCCAGTCGTTCCAAACGAAACGCTTACTCAAAGAGAGCCCGTTGTTGCGAAAGAAGTCGTGACTCCGCAAAGTGCGACTGTTGAAGAAGCAAAACCAGATGAAGAACTTGGTTTAGAAGTGATCGTTCTTAATGTTCACTGTGCTGGAGAGATCCCATTCGTTGGGACTGAACTTTTCCGCAGCATGGAGAACAACGGTTTAACTTATGGTGAGATGTC
>NZ_JBFRTU010000256.1:2530-2966 GCF_041474275.1 Vibrio sp. 10N.222.52.B7
CAATCTACAGATGCACCAAAGGTTATTTTCAGCGTTGCAAACATGATGCAGCCAGGAACGCTAGAATATGATGATCCTGCTGACTTCACGACTAAAGGTATTTCGTTCTTTATGACGTTGCCTTGTTATGGTCAAGCTGATCAAAACTTCAATGTGATGCTGAGTGCGGCGCAGAAAATTGCTGACGATATGGGCGGAAACGTGTTGGATGAGTCACGCAACTTAATGACACCAAACCGTTTATCTGACTACCGCAAGCAAATCAGAGACTTTATGACGGCATCGAATGCCTAGCCGTATTGTTTAGCCTTGTAAATAATCTATATTTATAGAAAAGGGCTCCTAAGGGAGCCCTTTTTGATATTTCAATCACGATAGAGAATGATATGAAAGAATCGATTCAAGTTACCTTAGAGCAGTTAAGAGAAACTCTGCA
>NZ_JBFRTU010000257.1:0-266 GCF_041474275.1 Vibrio sp. 10N.222.52.B7
GAAACGCGTTAGGTAAGCACCAAATTTCTCTGCTGACGAGAACTCAACAATGCCAGCATTTGGATCATAGAAACCGAAAACACGGTCGTCACCTGAGCCTTTTGCCCAAGCCGCCATCGCATGCCCCGGCGCATTAAGCTCCAACAACACAGGTTTACCGTTAGCCGATACATCGGTGATCTTTTCAACCACACCGTTTACAGTGAGCGCTTGCTTCCCTTCCAGCTTTTCCTGCCATACTTTCATCGACGTATCATGCATTGGAT
>NZ_JBFRTU010000258.1:0-233 GCF_041474275.1 Vibrio sp. 10N.222.52.B7
TGGAGGCGCCTCCCGGAGTCGAACCGAGGTCCACGGATTTGCAATCCGCTGCATAGCCACTCTGCCAAGGCGCCTTCAATAGTGTTTTAAGAGAACAACTCTTTTGATTAATACCAAGCGAGGTAATAATCAAATAGATGGTGCCCCGGGCCGGACTTGAACCGGCACAACGCGAACGTCGAGGGATTTTAAATCCCTTGTGTCTACCAATTCCACCACCAGGGCACGCAATT
>NZ_JBFRTU010000259.1:0-529 GCF_041474275.1 Vibrio sp. 10N.222.52.B7
AGCGTAGACCTCGAGCATATTAAGGTTAGCAATAAAGTAGCCAATAATACGATCTTCTGAGGCGACGGGTGTCATTATCCTTAGGGCTGGCATCAAAGGGTGGACGACTTCACCATTCTCAATCTCTAAATCGATACCGTTGGAGCTTACTTCTCCAATCTTCAGTCGGTGGAGGTCTTTAAAGTAGCTACGAGCTGATTTGTTCTGCAGTTTATTCTCAGGAACTATTGTCGCTTTATTGTTGTTGTAGTTGATACGGTAAACCTCGTTACCTTCTAGGTCGAGGTAGCGAAGCTGAGAATAGTATTGTTGTCCGCGAGCTAACATCACCCACAGATCTTGCAGAGCTTGTTTATGAACAATTGATGGTTCTTCAATTGCGCGAAGTAACGTTTGAGAGTCTGCGATGGAAGGAACAGAATTCGATATTTGCTCAACAATAACGGCCAGTTCGTGAAAACTGTATTCGATTTGGTTTTGGCTAGACTGTTTAATATTTAGAGTATGCTGAACATCAATTCTGTCAAGT
>NZ_JBFRTU010000260.1:0-397 GCF_041474275.1 Vibrio sp. 10N.222.52.B7
ATGTTGATATGTAGATTGTTTAGCATTGATTTACTCCGAACACTTAGTCTTTTGACCACTTGAGTCAAATTGACTAGTTTTATTTAAAGATGACTTTATACCAATTCATTCTCAATGAGCTCTCTGGCTGCATTTTTCATGAGAATCACGTGGACTGATAAATGGGCATTAATTGATTCAAATCAACTATAGGTCAGTTATTCAGTCATATAGACAACACGTAATGGACACATTGCACAAACGGTGCCAACATGCGAAAGCTTGCTGTGTCTGCCATCCTTTCAAAAATCCACTTCAAACTTTAGTCAAAAAGACCTTTTTTTTGTGTCATAAAGACTCTACCATGTATAAAAATACAAACAGTATGAGCCCTTTATGCAAGATATCTCAGCATCCA
>NZ_JBFRTU010000261.1:0-335 GCF_041474275.1 Vibrio sp. 10N.222.52.B7
ATTTGCGAAATATAATATTGGATCTAAATGATAATTACTATTATTTGCATTTAAATAATTTTCAATTTTATCAACTAACTCATAATTAATACTCTTAAATAGCTGTATTAAAAAGACTTTTACAGTTCCATTCACAGTCTGAATGCTTCTGTTTTTGTGATTCAAGTCTCATTTATAAAGTAGGAAAGCTATGCATAGTCCAATAACACTTGAAGCGTTACACATCCTAGACGCCATCGACCGACGTGGAAGTTTCGCCGCCGCGGCCAATGAAATGGACAGAGCGCCTTCATCACTCAGCTATCAAATACAGAAGCTTGAACAAGATCTAGACA
>NZ_JBFRTU010000261.1:1088-1443 GCF_041474275.1 Vibrio sp. 10N.222.52.B7
CTTGAACAAGATCTAGACATCATGATTTTTGACCGCTCAGGCCACCGTGCAAATTTCACGGAAGCGGGTCAGTTGATACTTGAGCAAGGTAGAATCATTCTTGGAGCTACAGAACGTCTTGTTAACGAGGCAAGCATTCTAGCCAATGGTTGGGAGCTCGATTTGACCATCGCCTTTGATGGCATTATCCCGATTGATAACTTTTTCCCACTGGTAGATGAACTAGGAAAAATCAGTAAAACACGCGTTCGTTTGCAAGAGGAAATCTTAGCGGGTTGTTGGGAATCTCTCACAGATGGTCGTGCTGACTTATTGGTATGCCCTAAGCTCGATACAATTCCAAACGATATGAAAA
>NZ_JBFRTU010000262.1:0-284 GCF_041474275.1 Vibrio sp. 10N.222.52.B7
CGTGAATTTCAAACGTGTTTAAAAATCCCTCACCTTTGAAGTATTACTCCAATTCACTCTTTCAACTTAGTTTTTATTGCCCTAATCACGCATCACTCCAAATACTTATTCTAGTCTGCTTTTATAAATCCACATCCATTTTAGTGAACAAAACATACTTGCTCTGTCGATATCACAATTACTGATATAAAGAACAATGAGATATTGAGATGAGTTTTAGTACGGGATACTCTAACAGCCATCTTCTATTTGGATCCGTTATCATGAAAATGCCTGTTAAATTC
>NZ_JBFRTU010000263.1:0-328 GCF_041474275.1 Vibrio sp. 10N.222.52.B7
TGGTTATCTCACCGCTGATTTCGTTGATGAAAGACCAGGTTGATCAGTTGAAAGCCAACGGCGTCGCGGCAGAGTGCATTAACTCGTCAATGCCGCGTGAGAATCTGATCTCGGTCTTTAATCGTATGAACTCAGGTCAGTTGAAAATGGTGTATGTCTCGCCAGAGCGCGTGTTGATGCGTGACTTTATCGAGCGTCTACAAGGCTTACCGCTTTCGATGATTGCGGTCGATGAAGCGCACTGTATCTCTCAGTGGGGGCACGATTTCCGCCCTGAATATGCATCATTAGGTCAGCTTAAACAGTATTTCCCACATGTACCTTACAT
>NZ_JBFRTU010000264.1:0-356 GCF_041474275.1 Vibrio sp. 10N.222.52.B7
TACCAAAGAAGCGAGTTAAATAAGTGCTAAACTTGTCTTTTGATGAAAACTCTACAACACCTGCATTCGGATCATAGAAACCGTAAACACGATTTTCTCCATCACCTTTTGCCCAAGCAGCCATTGCATGACCAGGAGCATCTAGCTCTAATAAGACAGGCTTGTTGTCAACTGAAACGTCTGTGATCTTTTCAATTACACCCGTAACCGTTAGAGCTTTCTTACCCTCAAGCTTCTCTTGCCATACTTTCATAGAAGTATCATGCATTGGGTTTTTAGTATGGATCGCTGCAAGGCTATCCATTAGCTTACTGGCGTTTGCCCTCTCCGTTTCCGAATAGAGCGTAGGGTTACTT
>NZ_JBFRTU010000265.1:0-429 GCF_041474275.1 Vibrio sp. 10N.222.52.B7
CGACTGCGAGAACTGACAGAATGCTACCGAACGAGTAAGCATCTAGCATGTAGAACAAGCTTAGAGATACGTCTGTAATGCCTTGGTCGAGGCCAAGTTGTCCCACATGGTTAATTACTTGCTCGATAGCTACGCCACCGAAGATCGACATCCAAGCCGACGTTACCAATGTTGGGATAATCAGTACGCAAAGTAGGAACTCACGAACCGTACGGCCCTTAGAAATACGCGCTACGAACATACCGAAGAATGGTGCATACGCAACCCACCATGCCCAGTAGAACACAGTCCAACCATGCAGCCATGTTGTGTCTTCACGACCCGCACTTTGGCTCAAAGCTACGATATTTTTCACATAGCCCGTTGCCGCCGTTGCCATTGAATCAAGCACAGTTGTGAAATTCAATACAGCGATAAGACCAAGGAATA
>NZ_JBFRTU010000265.1:1186-1368 GCF_041474275.1 Vibrio sp. 10N.222.52.B7
GCAATAACCATGTTCAGGTTACTTAGGAACTTAACACCACCGTCCATACCACGTAGTACAGAGATGATCGCCAAGCCCATGATCAGAACGATGATAGATTGCTGAAGGAAGATGTTGTTTTCCAAGCCGAACACGTGGCTAATACCACTTGCTGCTTGTGTACCACCTAAGCCCAATGAAGT
>NZ_JBFRTU010000266.1:0-620 GCF_041474275.1 Vibrio sp. 10N.222.52.B7
CTGCAACACAGCGCTTGTAGAAAGCTTGTCGTGTAATACCTATGAAGTGACAAGCTTTAGTGACGGTCAACTTTCTGACCGTTTTTTCCTTAATAACTCGGCCTTGCGCTTCTTTGAGATTCGGACACCGAAATCTCGATCCATGACTTTTACAACCGCTTCAAAGAACTCAGCTTTGAGCTGAGTCTCTTCTAATTGCTGCTCGAGTTCTTTGATTCGTTGCTCTGGGGTTTGAGTTGAGGAAGAGTTTGACATAGTCGCTCCTAACGCTCTCGATTGTTCTATTCCTTTAGACCAATCTAGTTGACCATGTTTGCGAAGCCAAACTAAAACGGTAGAGCGACCTTGGATCCCATAACGTTCTTGAGCTTGCTTATAAGTCATTTCGCCTTTTTCAACTTGGCTTACGACTGCCAATTTAAAGGCAAGAGAATAATCTCGTTGAGTACGTCTACTTGTTGTTTTCATGACACTCTCCAATTTCATGTTGGAAATGTGTCAACCATATTTAGGACGGTACATGGCAAGGAATAAGGACTTCGCTTCGTTGGCTTTTTCTGCTTTGTTTGCGGCTTCTTGATAGGCAAGGTTGTTTCGTTTTAATTCAAAGACTCGGAAGA
>NZ_JBFRTU010000267.1:0-361 GCF_041474275.1 Vibrio sp. 10N.222.52.B7
CTACTTCAGAGACTAAAAATGCAGTTGGCAATCGTTACTACTGGCAAGGCGGCGACTCTACGGATTATAACCAAGAGCTGGCTTTTTCAGGTTTGCTTGTTGGTTCTAGTGGTTTCTCTTTTGACGTTCAGCCGAGTAAAGAAGGGCGATTTTCTGTAGAGCTTTATACACATAATTGGCTGTCTTCTGCTGATGTGACGGCATGTATTAACAAGCAATGCATCACAATTAAAAATGACATTTCATTTCACATGACCAGTGTCAAAAATACGATTGTTTTCGAATCTCAATCGCCAGATGACATCGTAGAAATCTCATATTCACGCCAATATAGGCAGTTTGATTTTGAATCGAGACAAGG
>NZ_JBFRTU010000268.1:0-287 GCF_041474275.1 Vibrio sp. 10N.222.52.B7
GTCCGGGGGAAAGTGAACAAAGGTATTCGAGATACTATTCGCGACGAGCCCCATATGTTTTTCTCTTATAACAATGGCTTAAGTGCTACGGCTGACAGTATAGAAATAGTTAAAACTGACTCAGGCTATCAATTAGCCAGTGTTCATAATCTTCAAATAGTTAATGGTGGTCAGACGACGGCGTCATTATATGCTGCGAGTAAAGTGCTGAAAGAGCAAATTCAGCAGGTGTTCGTACAGATGAAGTTAACCTTAACTCCGAAGGAGTGCTCTGAAGAAATAGTCCC
>NZ_JBFRTU010000269.1:0-455 GCF_041474275.1 Vibrio sp. 10N.222.52.B7
AAATTGCACCTTTTGCGACAGTACAGCGACTGACGTTTTTGTACCAAATTTAAGGTCTAACTCTTTCCCGCCAAGAGAAAATTGCTTATATAAATCAAGATTCGCAACACCAAAACCACCACCACCAATATAACGTATTGAATCATTCACCCAAGATCGTCTATGGCCACCGAATACAAACCAAGTATCATTCTCTGTCCCCAAAGCACCTACGACACTCATCGCAGACGGAACGAGTTGCGCTCCTCCATCAATAGCCTTTAACGCAGCTTCTTTACGGACACGTTTTTCTTCTTCACTCTCATGTAGAAACAACCCAGCAACACCGCCACCGTACCCAACGGCAGGCTCTGTAATTAAGATAGGTATGGGTAAGAATCCAGTCGCATTTTCCGCGATGTGATGCCCCATATCAAACTGACCGTCCACTGGGTCGTAAAAGGATGCCATAGAAG
>NZ_JBFRTU010000270.1:0-253 GCF_041474275.1 Vibrio sp. 10N.222.52.B7
TTATCCCCTTGGTTAGATAGAGTTAGTTTGTTCTTACTCCGAATGAAAAGTTGGACTCCCAAGCCTTGTTCAAGCCCGACAATTCGTCGACTTACAGTAGAAAGTGGCAGTTTTACTCGTTCACTGGCTTTTTTCATACTGCCGTATTTTGCGACCTGACAAAATACATAATAGTCGTCTATTTGATTCTTCATGTTTTACCGCTCTAAATTCGACCCTTTCTTAAAGAGTAACACATGAAAATACATACACA
>NZ_JBFRTU010000271.1:0-425 GCF_041474275.1 Vibrio sp. 10N.222.52.B7
GTTATCAGCGGAGCTTAGAACGATTGGCAAGGCAAAAACCAATCAAAGCAAATTCATGAAAGGGCGATAGAACAAGATAAGGTTCGTTGGACGGGCTTAGATTAAATAAATTGCGATGAATGAGATGAAATAAAACGAGGAATCTAAATAAGAAGAGGCTAGATGAATTTAGATAAGACGTGACGAGATATACATCAGCAACGCCTGCAAATCGACACTGCTTCGGGTCTTTTGCAAACGCTCGTTAACCTGATCGTGGAGCAGGTTTCTGGTTAGATTGGTGGCCGCTACAATATGTTCTCTTTGTGGTTTGGTTGGCAGTACAAGTGCGATGGCAACGTGTACTTGGCCAATTTGAGACGCCCAATCAATCGCTTCGTCACTGACGATGACCGCGATGGAAAGATCTTTGGTCGATTCAAACA
>NZ_JBFRTU010000272.1:0-419 GCF_041474275.1 Vibrio sp. 10N.222.52.B7
TAATTTTCCGGATTGGTATGACTGCTGGTGAATTTGTTCGGGGGATTGCCGTTTGGAACGACTGTCGCAAAATATTAATTTGCTGATCCAAAACAGATTTAAAAGAAGTGAACTTTGGTGGGTTAGAAAAATCAATCTGCTCAATCGCTGATTTGATGCTAGAGGCTACTTTAAAGTTGCGCCTTATCGCTTCAGAGCGCTCTTTAGTCATAAGACTGACTTTGATGTCGAAAGGGTAGCCGAACGTACGTAGTGGCTTAGGGATGCAAATACGGGTTTGATACACACCATTTGGTGCTTTTTGTAAGTACATTGTCTCACCTCATTGTCATGAAAGTGATTTGCAGTACTTTAGATACGAAAAAGCCCTTGAAAATCAAGGGCTTAATGCGTAAAGAATAGTGGTGGAGGGATAGGGA
>NZ_JBFRTU010000273.1:0-242 GCF_041474275.1 Vibrio sp. 10N.222.52.B7
ACTAAGAACTTGTTCTTCTTAAAGTGGTACTCAAGGCCAGGGATAATAAGCTGACGTTCGTAGCCATTCGCGTTGTCGTCTGTGTCCGTTAAGTAGTTAACGTTAAAGGTTGGACGTAGACCATTTTCAAAGTGGTAGTAGGTGAAGAATTCAGCACCACGGTGGTCGTAGAATTCAGATTGGCTGGTGGTCTCCCAGTTTGAACCTTGGCTGTAAGTGAAACCAACAAATAGTCCATCATT
>NZ_JBFRTU010000274.1:0-124 GCF_041474275.1 Vibrio sp. 10N.222.52.B7
GTGGTGAGCTTGCTGGTGATGAGCGTGCAACGCTACTTCTTCTAGGTATGGGTCTAGATGAGTTCTCTATGAGCGGTATCTCTATCCCTAAAGTTAAGAAAGTAATCCGTAACTCTAACTTCGC
>NZ_JBFRTU010000274.1:860-1217 GCF_041474275.1 Vibrio sp. 10N.222.52.B7
GAAGTTAAAGCTATGGCTGACGAAGCACTATCTCTACCAACAGCTGCTGAAATTGAAGCTTGCGTAGAAAAGTTCATCGCTGAGAAAACTCAGTAATCGCCAATCGCTTAATAACGTTAGACGGCTAAAAATAGTCGTCTAATTTGTTAGATTGGTATAGTATATTCTACAGAATAAAACTAAACGTTAGGAGCATGACACAATGGGTCTGTTTGACAAACTGAAAAAGCTTGTATCTGATGACAGCGCTGATGCTGGTGCAATCGAAATCATCGCACCTCTTTCTGGTGAAATCGTAAACATCGAAGATGTGCCAGATGTAGTTTTCGCTGAAAAAATCGTTGGTGACGGCATCGC
>NZ_JBFRTU010000275.1:0-430 GCF_041474275.1 Vibrio sp. 10N.222.52.B7
ACTGGCGCGTTTTGGACGGTAAGCTCTATGGCGCTTTATCGCTTAAACATCTTACTTGCCTCTGGTCTATCCAAAGCCATGAACTTTACCAGTAACTTTACCTCTTTGGTGACCTTCGCGATTCTTGGTCATATTGATTGGGTTCTAGGTTTAACCATGGGCCTTTGTTTGATGGCCGGTGCATTTGTTGGCGCTCACTCTGCTATTCGGTTCGGTGCTACATTTATAAGACCTGTGTTTGTTACAGTTGTAAGCGTACTTGCAATTAAACTGGCATACGAAGCTTGGTTTGTGAACTTATAGGCAGTAGCCAACGGGAAGTGAAATGAATCAATTTTCAAAGCTAAAAAGTGTTATTGATACCTTGATTGGCCATTGCTCGCAGGTTGACAAATCTCGAGGGGCTTATCATCAAGCCTTGTTTGACCGA
>NZ_JBFRTU010000275.1:1125-1482 GCF_041474275.1 Vibrio sp. 10N.222.52.B7
TCAAGCCTTGTTTGACCGAGCCTTATTTAAATGCGGCGCCTCTGTTTTGCTTCCCTATGCACTTGAAACTCAGGCAACGTACCGCACCATTGTACGTGAACAAACCTCAAATCAACTGACCGCGTCCAGAGCCAACTACCTGACAGAAAAGCTGACCAATCAGATTGCAGCAATCCAAAGAGAGTTAGCCAACCACGATTTACGCTTGGACCGAAAAAGCAAGTCAGGGAAAACCCTGAACGACCTATACAACGAACTCGCCCAGCACCAAGACTGGCAAAAGCGATTGGTCGATTTAGTACGAGTACGAAAGTTAGCGTTTGATTCTGCGCCTCGCCACAGTAAGAAAAAAGCGGA
>NZ_JBFRTU010000276.1:0-284 GCF_041474275.1 Vibrio sp. 10N.222.52.B7
CTTGAGAACCTCTCAAAATACCTTGAAAAGCCGCAGTGCCACCGTCTGCCCACATAGAGTTAATCGGGTCTAAATCTGAGAGCTTGTTCGATAGGCGAATGTTCGAAAACTGCGATGAATTGGAAGAACCATGCGCGTTAAATAAATTTGTTCCACTCACACTATAAAAATCAGGCTGTAACCCCGACTTATCAGTAAACATCGTCGACACTGATGTCGATAAATCTACATAGTTGTATACGTCTGCAACCAAGTAGTTATCTTGATAAATCACATCCTTAATA
>NZ_JBFRTU010000277.1:0-337 GCF_041474275.1 Vibrio sp. 10N.222.52.B7
TGTTCATTCAGTAAGCGCTTGTTTACTTTGGTTTGAGCTAGGGCTTTAGAGCGCTTTTGCTTTTCATTTTGCTTCACGCTTTCTGTCACTAAGCTGGTGGCACCCAGCACCGATATCAATTGGTTTGGGTTCACAAAGCGATGCAACATGGTTTTACCAGCAAGGCCTTCTTCAAAGCGAACTGGGATTTGTTTGAACAATCCGATATTAACTGCAGCTCTCAGCCTTTGCTGTAAGGCTGCGCGAGTGACTTGACCATCGGTTGATTCAATAATCTCAGTGGTGGAAACGTACCCGTCTTTACTGCTAAACCCACGAAGTGAAATTAGGTTAAGAA
>NZ_JBFRTU010000278.1:0-277 GCF_041474275.1 Vibrio sp. 10N.222.52.B7
ACGCTGTAGAGCTAATCATTCTCAAGGCTGAATTAGACGAACTTAAAAATCAAGAAACTGAATCCACTAGTAATGTTAAAGCACTTACAGAACCAATGGATATCTGGAAAGCGATAGACGAGGGTCTGATTGTTTTGACTGACGACGACAAAATGAGGATGCGACTTTGGGCACAATGATTGATGAGTTTTTCAAGAAAGCTGATAATACAGAGGTGATTTTTGAATGTGTCAGCACACCAACTGATATTGAAGCGATGCTAAGAACATTTAGATAC
>NZ_JBFRTU010000279.1:0-674 GCF_041474275.1 Vibrio sp. 10N.222.52.B7
GAAAGTAAGTGATGTGACGCTGATTATTCTAATAATGTGATACTCAGCGCAGAATGAATTATATAGACTGAATAACAACTGAGTCATTAGGGATACTCAATTCGAATGTGGGATAACATCGTTACATTGTCGGAAGACAAGCAACAAGTAATGGCATGTCTGCCAACCGGGATTGTGGTTGACGCAAGCTTTGATAACAAGACGCTGCCACCAACCTTGGAAGCTTTGAATGCATCAAACTATTTTCTTTTCGAAGAAGAGGTGTTGCGTTTCGTTACTCTTGCTAAAGAAGGTAAGGGTGAAGCTTATGAAGGAATCTTGATTGCTGAAGTTCGAAATGCCACTGTTGCGGTCGAACTGTCTGATGATGAGATGTTGGCGAGTCTCGTGGTCACTGGTCCCTACAATGGACACCCACTGCGTGGTAGCGACATCATTCAGTGCTTATCTCTAGCTCAAATAACAAAAGGAATAAATAAGTTAGCGCTCAGAAAAGTTCTGATGATGAGTAGCAAACTTAAGCCCGGGGAAAAGTTTACTCAGCCCGTCGCTAAAGGGACACAACCAGTAAAAGGTAAGGATGCTAAGTTTGCCGCTTTGGTTGAAGATATTACTCGCCAAGTCTTGAAGCCTCGCAGCAAAGACGAAGGCAAGATTGATATGCGAGACTTGGG
>NZ_JBFRTU010000280.1:0-507 GCF_041474275.1 Vibrio sp. 10N.222.52.B7
ACCAAAGAGCCTGCATTGATGCAGGCTCTTTTTGTTTTAGTCAGTAAACTTACAACCCCGCAAACCGATAGGTAACGCCTAGTTCGAATGACCAGCCCAAGTCTCGTTGTATCAACGCGCTGTCGCTGTCGTGATGAATCAAGTCTGCGCGTGCGATACCAATCCAAGTTGGCGTAAACTCATAAAGCCCGATTAACCCTGCTTGATAAACAAACGTTGACCCTGCATCAAACTGATTTAACCCTGAGGCAGAAGATTCGGTGTTAGAAATACCATACAGGTGATTGGACAGTTTCTTGTCACGATAATCGACTTCTAGGTAGGGCGTAATGGTGAATGGCTGTGTCCAGGTTTCTAACGTTCTGCCTAAGTGAAGCTGAACTTCGTAGCCGTTATGTTCTGAAGTCACATCGTGTAAGTAGGTGAGGCGTGCGCCTACCGTTCCTAAGGTTATCCCCAGCTCTCCATTGCCATCTCTGTCTTGAATGCCGTTAGGTAGGTCAACGA
>NZ_JBFRTU010000281.1:0-429 GCF_041474275.1 Vibrio sp. 10N.222.52.B7
GAATGTAGATAACACAACCACAACCAAACATTTGTGCGCCCCATGCGACGGAGCGACCATGATTTCCGTCTGTCGCACAGCTGACAACGATTTCAGCAACTTCTGATTTCCACTCCCCGTTGAGCAGCTCACTTATGGTAGGGTTCTTCCCATAGCGATTGGCGATTTCAATCTGAAGCTGACGAGCAACGGCATAAGCGCCGCCCAGTGCTTTAAAACTCTTCAGGCCAAAACGTTGCGATTCATCTTTGTACCAAAACTTGTTTACGCCGATCTCAGCAGAGATTGCATTCAGCTCATGCAAAGGAGTAACAGAGTAGCCTGGCCATTGAGAGATATCTTTAATCGCCTGTTGAGAGTTCGCGACACTTAAAATGTCACGCTGCCCACTCGAGTATTCCAATTCAGGGCGTGCTTGAGGGTTAGCGT
>NZ_JBFRTU010000282.1:0-300 GCF_041474275.1 Vibrio sp. 10N.222.52.B7
GTCTATGCCTAAGAGTGTACATACCAAATCATTATTCTTCAATTATCTGAATAAAATTTGATCTTTTTTATTATTCCAATAATATAAATGTAAATTATGGAACAATTAATCTCAATAAATGGAATTTAAAGATGAAGGCGATTGAACGGATTATTGATAAAGCTCATTTAGATCGTAAGCGTGTTGTTTTGAGTGAAGCGGAGGACCCGCGAGTGCTAGCTGCTGCAAGAATGGCAATCGACAAACAGCTCGCTCACATCACACTCGTGGGCGATGAATCGGCGATCATCGCTGCTGCAG
>NZ_JBFRTU010000283.1:0-258 GCF_041474275.1 Vibrio sp. 10N.222.52.B7
GATCATCACTCAAAAAGAACCGAACCCATCACGTGATTGGTTAAACCCGACCACAGGCTTTGTTCACTCGAGTCGAGCTCGTGCAAAAATTAACGCCTGGTTCCGTGCTCAGAGTCGTGAGAAAAACCTTGAAGCCGGACGAGATATTCTAGAAGTCGAGCTAGGCAGAGTCGGAGCGACGCTGAAAGATGCCGAGCAATACGCGCTGAAACGATTCAACGTCAATACTCCAGATGAACTGTATGCGGGTATTGGTAG
>NZ_JBFRTU010000284.1:0-329 GCF_041474275.1 Vibrio sp. 10N.222.52.B7
TCATAGAAACGGAATGTGTTGTGATACCCCAAAGGACACCCAAAGGAAGTTAAGCGCGTAATTTTATCAGCTACACAGTTTTAAATAGAGCTGAAGTGGAGAAATAATAAGATCTAGCTCTCATTTGGCATCGAAAAATCAAGACGCTACCGCCCTTTGATCGTCCGCGACACCACACTGCGTAGTTGATACCCTCCTACTATGAATAGCTAAATTCAGTTAGGAGTTTTTTATCCCAAAACGCAGCAAAAATCATGTTTGCGTCCGGTCATTTTAATCCGTAAACATTATCCACAATTTGTGTTTATTATCAACCTAGTTGAATGGTT
>NZ_JBFRTU010000285.1:0-295 GCF_041474275.1 Vibrio sp. 10N.222.52.B7
GTACAGATATGAGAAAAAGTCTTGATATCGTCTTTTTGGATGCTTTGTTCTAGAATTTCACCTGAATTGAAGCGTAGGTAAGATGCAGATACTTGATTATCAAACTGTTTAGAAACAGCCTTAACTGTATCGATAATAGGCTCTACATCATGTGTCAGCATTAATACTGTTTTACTTTTTAGGCAGTTGTTGGGTTTCCTCCTGAAAAGCATTTCCAAAATTGCATATTTCTTATTTTTGTCGAAAGATGAAATAGGGTCGTCTAGAACAATTAAGTCAGGTTTCTTTGCTAGAC
>NZ_JBFRTU010000286.1:0-252 GCF_041474275.1 Vibrio sp. 10N.222.52.B7
ACCGTAGGCCCAGAAGTGTTCACCGTTTTCATCCCATTGGCTTAGTCCTTGGTCAACCCAATCCCAGATGAAACCGCCTTGTAGGCGAGGATATTCTCGGAATGCATCCCAGTAATCATTAAAGCTCCCTAAACTGTTACCCATTGCATGCGCGTATTCGCAAAGGATCAGTGGGCGTTGCTCATTAGGTAAAGAAACCCATTTCTTGATAGACCATTTTGGAACCGCATCGTCTTCGATAGTGCTGTTAAC
>NZ_JBFRTU010000287.1:0-392 GCF_041474275.1 Vibrio sp. 10N.222.52.B7
GAGCCCAGTTAAGTTCGGATAATGCTCCCTCTTTATTTCATCCACTTTGGTTACATCCAACTTGTTGGGAGCACTCTCGAATGGCCATCAACCTTAAAACCGATCCTATATCTAAATCCTTTTATCAGTACCTTTGGCCAGCGCTAACTGGCATGGTGATCAAGTCTCTCTTCATCATGGGAGACGCATGGTTCGTCGGACGTGGTGTTGGCCCTGATGGGCTTGGTGCTATCGCTTTGACCATCCCTGCTTTCTCGATATTTACCGCTATCGCGATGATGGTTGGCATTGGCGGTGCAGCGCTTATGTCTATCGAAGTTGGCAAAGGAAATTCAGCGTCGGGTCAAACCCTCTTTAACCAATCAATGCTCAGTACCGCCGTGCTTAGCACC
>NZ_JBFRTU010000288.1:0-491 GCF_041474275.1 Vibrio sp. 10N.222.52.B7
AAGCTACTTTGGTTGAACAACCACTACATCAAGACATCTGAGCCTGAGTACGTTGCAAAATACCTGCAATGGCACCTAGACGCACAGAAGATCGATACAACAAACGGTCCAGCTATCACTGAAGTGATCAAGCTAGTTGGCGAGCGTTGTAACACGCTTATCGAACTTGCTGAGCAATCTCGTTACTTCTACGAAGATTTCTCTGAGTTTGAAGCTGGCGCAGCGAAGAAGCACCTACGTGGTGTTGCTAAAGGCCCACTAGAGCTTGCTCTTGCTAAGGTTGAAGCACTTGAAGATTTCACTACTGCAAACATCAAAGATGGTGTGATTGCAGCTGTATGTGAAGAGCTAGAGATCGGCATGGGTAAAATCGGTATGCCACTTCGCGTAGCAGTAACAGGCGGCGGTCAGTCTCCTTCTGTTGATGCAGTGATGGAGCTTGTTGGTAAAGAGCGCGTAATCGCTCGCATCAAGATGGCTCTTGAGTTCAT
>NZ_JBFRTU010000289.1:0-371 GCF_041474275.1 Vibrio sp. 10N.222.52.B7
ACGCACACGTAGACTGTCCTGGACACGCCGATTATGTTAAAAACATGATCACTGGTGCTGCTCAAATGGACGGCGGTATCCTAGTTGTTGCTGCTACAGATGGCCCTATGCCACAAACACGTGAGCACATCCTACTTGGTCGTCAAGTTGGTATCCCTTACATCATCGTATTCATGAACAAATGTGACATGGTTGATGACGAAGAGCTACTTGAGCTAGTAGAAATGGAAGTACGTGAACTTCTTTCTGAGTACGAGTACCCAGGAGACGACCTTCCAGTAATTCAAGGTTCTGCACTTGGCGCTCTAAACGGCGAAAAGCAGTGGGAAGACAAGATCGTTGAGCTTGCAGAAGCACTAGATTCCTACATT
>NZ_JBFRTU010000290.1:0-283 GCF_041474275.1 Vibrio sp. 10N.222.52.B7
CTGCTTTAATTAAAACGCTACCTAAGGGTGGCGTTTTTTGTGCCTGCTATATAGTTCTAATGCCAGATTACCAGCCGCTTTGGCCTTATACCTAACAACTACAAATCCCCTTCTTCTTTGGGCCTCTCACGAACAGAGATCCCTGACATCTCGCTCGGTTCGATTCTGGGATGACGATTAAACACTATGGTTTAAGCCTGAGTGATTGTTACTCAAACCGACCTCTTCTATACAGTTAGCTATAGAGTCACCAATACCCAACTCCCGTCATTCCCTACAGTGA
>NZ_JBFRTU010000291.1:0-249 GCF_041474275.1 Vibrio sp. 10N.222.52.B7
GTTATATATCTCCCAGTCTGCGGTGTCTCAACGCATCAAACAACTGGAAAAATGGTTAGCACAGCCTGCTCTGGTAAGAGAGAGCCCACCAAGGCCAACACCAGCAGGAAAAAAACTGTTGGGTTTGTATCGTCGTGTTCGCTTGTTAGAGCACGAACTTGTCCCAGAGTTGATGAACGAAGAGGGAACTCAACCTCTTTCTCTGTCTATTGCGACAAATGCTGATAGCTTGGCGACATGGTTACTTCC
>NZ_JBFRTU010000292.1:0-316 GCF_041474275.1 Vibrio sp. 10N.222.52.B7
ATGAGTGGCATTTCATGTTGACCGCTAGCCTGTAAGAATCCCTCTCTTACCATCCAGTCAACAGGGTTCACCCCCGCGCCTTGTACTTTGATCAGCACTTGATTTGGGGTGATGGTGGGTTTAGCTATATCGCCGAAGGTTAAGTTCTGCGCACTTCCATACTCTTCTAAATACACGGCTTTCATCGTATTTCCTTATAAGTGAGTCATCTGATTTGTTTTTCTACCAGCGGGTTAATCTGCTTGTGGAACTCACTTTGCCTAACTTGTTACTTATCGTCTAATTGATGATTGGTATAATATGCATTGATTAATAT
>NZ_JBFRTU010000293.1:0-548 GCF_041474275.1 Vibrio sp. 10N.222.52.B7
GTGTAAGAGTACTGACCTCTATCGAAGCCAAGCTCTGTCATAATCAACAGTGGAGAGACATTCACATAAGTGAGAATTGTGGTCACGCCGAAACTGGTCATGATCACTCGGCTAATAAACAACGGCTCTTTAAACGTTTCGATTGAAGTTGAATGGAGGGTTACAGGTTTCTCAGGTAAGCGCGATTTCTCAGAGAGAGAGGCTTTGGCTAACCCATTATCTTTGATGTTGAGCTTAGTCTCTTTTAGCACGAGCACCGACAATAAGCACACCACTACACCCATGCCCGCCATGGTCGTGAACAAACTCGGCCATGGGTAAACAGTCATGATTAGATGACCAATCACAGGCGCGAGTACCGGAACGATGCAAGTTATGCCATTTAACATCGACAGCACCTTGGCACGCCTTTTATCGTCTAAGACATCTCGTAAGATGGCGAACGCCACCACATAGCAAGATCCAGCACCAACACCTTGGAAAAAACGCACGATAAGAAACGGCTCAGCACTGCTCACAACCCCGCCCAAGGTCGACGAGAGAGTAAA
>NZ_JBFRTU010000294.1:0-342 GCF_041474275.1 Vibrio sp. 10N.222.52.B7
TTCAATCTCAGACCATTGAGCGTCCCAAATATGCTTATCGCTACCGACTTGTTTACCATCAACAAATAGTGCACCTGAGTCAACACTTCCATCATCATTCGTACGGTCGTAGTGAAGTGACACAAGTACGTCTTCTGTAACATCATAATCAACGAAAAGACCACCAACTAACCTTTCAGTTTGTGGCTTTGAACCATCACCATATTCGCGCCATGAGCTATAACTTTCTTTAGCTATAACGGTACGAGCTCGCAACGTCTGAGCTTCGTTGAGACTACCACTTACGTCCACTACTGTACGTGAGTGATCATTTGAACCAATATCTTGACTTACACTTACTTG
>NZ_JBFRTU010000295.1:0-384 GCF_041474275.1 Vibrio sp. 10N.222.52.B7
CCAAGAATGAATCCTTGGTACTTTTGTTTTCTCTTAAGTACAGGACAAGGCTTGGGAGACACATTATGGCTCACATCTGGAGTCTTATGAAAAATGGTATAGACCGCAGCGGCAAGAATGACTAACGGCAATACCTTCTCTAACCACTCGGTGCTAATGGCATCAACAGTGAGTGTGCCGATGGTCGCCCCGATTAAAGTAGATATGAATGCATTGACCCAACACTCAGGCTTGAACAGCTTTTTACGGTAGTAAGTGAATGCAGCTGTAGATGAAGCGAAGGTTGCTGCAAGCTTGTTAGTACCCAATGCGATGTGTGGCGGTAAACCAAGTGACAGTAAAGCTGGAACGGTTAACATCCCTCCGCCACCTGCGACAGCATCA
>NZ_JBFRTU010000295.1:1077-1411 GCF_041474275.1 Vibrio sp. 10N.222.52.B7
TAAAGCCTGCTGCAAATGCAACCAGAGCAAGTATGACCAACATGGTTGGCTCAATCATTTCCATAAATAGCTAGTGTTCTCGTTATCGGCTGATAGGGCAGCCACATGAAAAATCTATGGATTAGTCATGTTGGGTTTTGAATGCAAGGGCCTAGCGATGAAGGCCCATAACTACCTCAAGGGCAGGGGATATTAGTATTTTATTGTTCTTTTAAAAGGCGGTAGTGAATCGAGTAGGGACTTTCCGTATCGCTTCGTTACTATGCGCCTATCAAGGATCGTGACTTTACCAGAATCTCTTTCCTTACGCAGTAGTCTACCCACAGATTGAATA
>NZ_JBFRTU010000296.1:0-397 GCF_041474275.1 Vibrio sp. 10N.222.52.B7
GCGCAGGGCCGATAATCTGAAGCGCAGCTCGCACCACATCAGACGTGGTATAAACGGCACCATTAACTGTGCCATCCACCAGCCCCTCTCTGACCATCAAATTGGCAAAAACGAGTGGGTCTAGAACCAGCTCTAGCGCATCATCGTAAGTCATGCCTTTCGCTTTTCTTAATGTATACAACCGCTCAGCGAGCACCTCTTTGAGTGACGACGCCTGAGGAGAAACAATATGAATGCCAACAAGATCAATGTGATGTAATTCTGCAGCAGCGATGATCGCTGGTTCATCCCCTACTAGGGTGATGTGAGCAAGCTGTTTGTCTATCGCCATTCTTGCGGCTGCTAGTACTCGCGGGTCCTCAGCTTCACTCAAAACCACTCGCTTACGATCTAAGCT
>NZ_JBFRTU010000297.1:0-234 GCF_041474275.1 Vibrio sp. 10N.222.52.B7
ATGGTGAAATCTACACCTTACTTCGCAGTGCCCAAATCCCTAATGATATTCTCACCAGTAATGACCATTACGATTATCTCCCTGAGACAACGGTTAAAAACGTGGTCAAGATTATGGGGGAATCTGCGTCTAGAGAAGAGTTTTCGCTGTTTATGTGGAGTTTTTGCAAGCAAACCTATGTACCAAGGTTTGTGGCTAAGCTAAACCAGCAGGATTCATTGAAAAGCGCGCTAG
>NZ_JBFRTU010000298.1:0-468 GCF_041474275.1 Vibrio sp. 10N.222.52.B7
GTCTATCGTCGCATTTCCATAAACGGTCGTGATCCCCATCAGCTCAATATCTGGATGTGCTTCTGCAAATAGGATTGCCATTGCATCATCGATGCCCGGATCTGTATCTAGGATGATTTTCTTTGTCATATCAGCTTCTAATTAAACAGTTGAGAGGAGTAGACGATACCTAGAAAAAACACTGATGAACGTGACTTGAATCTCATGATGAGAGCAATTTAACTTAAACTCTCAAGGTTTGAATTGCTCGTATGAATATTGTACTCCGGTCATTTTGTTTCTGCCTTTTCTAAGGTATTAGTACCTTAGAAATATTGGAAAATTCACCATGCCACTACAAGTTTTTTGACAGTGATGGACCACCAGTAGAATAGAATGTTCGATACTAAAGAAAGTTATCACGACGTATGTGGTGAATTTAATAATGGTTTGTAAATCAGTTGCTTATTATGGATTTGTTCATTTTTA
>NZ_JBFRTU010000299.1:0-311 GCF_041474275.1 Vibrio sp. 10N.222.52.B7
TCGACAACACCGCCCATCAAGTTTCGTTTCTGTTCTTACTCATCGCCCTGTTCTTTTTCGGCTTACTGGTATTTTTTAGCAAAATGACGCTTCCAGATATCAAACCAAAACAGATGACTGGCTTCTGGCGAGGGTTAAGGCTTCTAATTAAAAATCAGCAGTTTATGAAGTTAGCGTTGGTACTGTTGCTGTACATCGGTGTAGAGGTCAGTTTTGGTACTTTTACTATTGCGTACCTTGCCGACCAGCAATATGGCGACCTTGGTTTGGTACTCGCAACACAGATCATCGCTCTTTATTGGGTATTAATG
>NZ_JBFRTU010000300.1:0-348 GCF_041474275.1 Vibrio sp. 10N.222.52.B7
CTTCTCACAAGGTTTTGATCTTGCTGACCCAGCGAAATACTACGGACAAGGCGACTACACCCTAGTTGGCGATCACTGGAAACTTAACGACAGCATCAACGTTAATGACTCGAAAATGTCTGGCATCAAAACCAACAGCTTTGAGTTAGGTTACCGCCTTGATAATGGTGATTTTAACCTGCAAACCGCGGCGTACTATTCACAATCTGATAAATCAGTTAAATACGACAAGAACACACTACTGATCGAAGAAATCGACGATAAAAAGCGTGTCTATGGTTTAGAAGCGATGGCATCTTACTGGGTGCATGAGAACATTCAGGTAGGCGCATCAGGTCACTACGTGAT
>NZ_JBFRTU010000301.1:0-201 GCF_041474275.1 Vibrio sp. 10N.222.52.B7
GCACTTTAGACAGCGCTTTAGCGACACGTGCATAGTGTCCGTCATGATGAGCTAAATCAAACAGCACACGCCCTTCTGAACCGGTTAATGCGCGGTAGACAATCTCGCTGACCATGGCATCACCCAATATGTTGGCTTCAATGTCACAATGTAGAGTTTTGACCAATCGAGTAAAGCTCTCCAGCATTTGCTCTTCCATTG
>NZ_JBFRTU010000302.1:0-232 GCF_041474275.1 Vibrio sp. 10N.222.52.B7
ATCCACGTCGTGGTTGGCACCAAGATTGGAATTCGTACATTTACGATTTAGGCAAAGAGCATGTGCGCCGTTTCTTGGTTGCAAACGCACTGTACTGGTTTGAACAATTCCATATCGACGGGATTCGTGTCGATGCGGTTGCTTCGATGTTGTACCTCGATTATTCGCGTAGCCATGATCAATGGATTCCGAACGCAGACGGCGGCAACGAAAACTACGATGCTATCGCAAC
>NZ_JBFRTU010000303.1:0-241 GCF_041474275.1 Vibrio sp. 10N.222.52.B7
GCTTCATGATGTCAACATGGCCGCCAAATTCAGTGACCATTTGATTGCGCTTCATTCTGGAAAATTGATTGCCTCCGGTTCGCCTAAAGATTTGATGACACCAGAAACACTGATGCAAATCTACGGAATGGAACTTGCGCTCTTTAAGCACCCTGAGACAGGGCAACCTATCAGCTACATCCCTTAAATAAAAAGGTACCTGTTGTGAAAAAGTTCATCACCATGCTGTTCACGGTATTAG
>NZ_JBFRTU010000304.1:0-239 GCF_041474275.1 Vibrio sp. 10N.222.52.B7
GTGATGAAGCGACCAGTGCGCTGGATCCAGCAACGACTCAATCTATTCTTGAGCTGCTACGTGAAATTAACCGTAAGTTGAGTATCACTATCCTACTGATTACTCATGAAATGGATGTGGTTAAAAGCATCTGTCACGAAGTCGCGATCATTGGTGATGGTGAGCTAGTAGAGAAAGGCACCGTGGGTGAAATATTCGCACACCCTAAAACAGAACTGGCACATCAGTTCATTCGTTCA
>NZ_JBFRTU010000305.1:0-283 GCF_041474275.1 Vibrio sp. 10N.222.52.B7
ACTCAACTAAAACCAAGCTCGCGATAGCAGAAGATATTACGGGCACTGAACAGTATCGAGTGAGCGTTGTTGATCTTAAAACTCAGCAAGTCACATCAGTAGCTCAAAATGTAGACAGTTCGCTTGCGTGGTCGAAAGACGGTCAATCCCTGTATTTGATTCAACTTGAACAACAAACTTCGAGACCATATGCGCTAACAAAATACTTCTTAAATGAGTCAAAGCCGATTCAATTAACGGAAGAGCTGGATTCCGCTTGGTTGCTTTCGTATTACCTTTCTAG
>NZ_JBFRTU010000306.1:0-276 GCF_041474275.1 Vibrio sp. 10N.222.52.B7
GTTTACTCGGCTGTCGCGCACTTCGCCTTTCAATGATGATTGGCTGGCGAAACGTAATATGTAGCGCAAAAAGCTATTCATGAGGGACTCTACCAAATCCCAGTCGCTCTCTTCTCGTGCACACTCCTCTTTAATCATAGTGAAAATAGGCAGTAGGTAGCGGTTGCCTTCTTCACTGCAATCTAAGTAGGGAGGACGACTTTGATGCATGGCAAAAACGGTGTCGACCAGCTGTGTGTTGCGATGGTTGGTTTTGACAAAGCCTGGCGTAAACAC
>NZ_JBFRTU010000307.1:0-227 GCF_041474275.1 Vibrio sp. 10N.222.52.B7
CCAATGCTTGAGTAGAACTTAGGCCAAACTGACTTAGTCACCTTGCTGATCCACTCTTGCTCGTTGTCTGCTGGGTCTGTGAATACCATGCCTTTCGCTTGTAGCTCTTCACGGATCTTGTTTTCCGTATTTTCTAGATAAGCAAAACTGTGCTCTGTCGCTTCCTGACCTGCTTCAAGAATGATTTTTTGCATTTCAGGAGTCTGTTGTTGGAAGACCGTTTCACT
>NZ_JBFRTU010000308.1:0-438 GCF_041474275.1 Vibrio sp. 10N.222.52.B7
CACTTTTGCAGCAATCGCTTCCCACATCGGTTTCACATATTGCCAAGCTGATTGGTCGCCACTCGCCATCAGCGCAGGGCCAACACGAGCGCCTTCTTCACCACCAGAAACGGCGGTGCTGAAGAAACGAAGCTTGCCTTTGTAGCTCACTTCGCGTGCCTCGGTATCTGTCCATAAGCTGTTACCTGTATCGATAACAATGTCATCATTTTCTAAGCCAGCATCAAGCAAGCTATTCACGACGATATCGACAGGTTTTCCAGCAGGAACCGACAAAGCGATTACACGCGGCTTCGCTAGCCCTTGCAGCACATACTCAAGGCTAGTCCCTCGTGTGAACTGACCTTTACCAGTAAACGATTCATTAAGCAGCTTCGCTTCTGAACTGGCACGTTCAACGTTGTCTGTATTCAAATCAAAGCCAGCAACGTTAAAACC
>NZ_JBFRTU010000309.1:0-409 GCF_041474275.1 Vibrio sp. 10N.222.52.B7
GTCTTGATCTAATTTATGGTAAAGGTACGCTAAAACGTACAACAAGCACTTCAGTTACTCCTGGTGGTAATTCACCTCTTGATGGTCGAAGCCTTGTTGATATCGATGGTGCAGACGGTTGGGGTGTAGGCTTCAATGTCGGTACAGTTTACGAACTGGACGAAAACAACCGCTTTGGTTTATCTTACCGTTACAGCCCTGAGATCACAGCTGAAGATGATAAAGGACAAGAGATCACTCTTCCTCTACCAGATATGGCCGAATTCTCTGGTTTCCACAAACTTAAAGATACTAAGTTTGCCGTACACTACTCTCTACAGTGGGTTGGTTGGAAAGCATTTGACAAGATCGATTTTGGCGGTTCAGCAAATGCACTACCTGACGCTCCGTACGAGTGGAAAAACGCTGG
>NZ_JBFRTU010000310.1:0-568 GCF_041474275.1 Vibrio sp. 10N.222.52.B7
TCCCTACGCTATCGGCAAATTTACCCGCGAACAACATAGTCGTTGCCATACCGGCCAGATAGATAGAAAACGCGGCATGGAGCTGAGCCTCAGAGGCATTTAAGTCCGCGGCGATTTGAGGTAACCCAACCAAGTACAGATCAATTGCCGTTGGATACAAAAGCACAAGTGCGAAACTACAAAATAGAAAACGATACATAACACCCCCACATAATTGATGTGAGGATAATAAGAGCGAAATGCAAAACTACCGAGTGGCATCTACGACAACGGATCTTTCCATTTACGACAAACCCCCACGCTCTCCTAAGAAGTCTATTGATTGGGGCTCATCAAATGAGCTGTGCTAGATATAAAAATCCGACAGAGATTCACTAGATAAGCAAGATTTGGACTGAGTTTTTCTGAAATAAAGGCATCTCTTAATCAGAGGTGCAGTGCGAGTTATTGAACGTCGATTAATTTACAAAGGTTATCAAAAGGCTAAAACAATTCACCTGCCGAACACCTAATTCACCCAACCATACTCCTCGAAAATTGCTTCGTAACTTTTTTAGAAAAATTCAAA
>NZ_JBFRTU010000311.1:0-419 GCF_041474275.1 Vibrio sp. 10N.222.52.B7
GGATAATTGCACCCATAATAACGGTAGACTTAGCAAAAAATAGAACTTCATTCATTACTGAAGGTTTTGCTAGTGATACGTTGTTTTCATTCGTGATTACTGTAGCGTTCATACTGTGTTCTCATCGTTATGTGATCTGAGGTCAATTTTGCGCCGTTATGTGACCAAAGTCAATAATAATTGTAGTTTTATTACACAATGAAAAAGCTATAACTGAAGAGAACTCCAACAACGCAACCTCCCTTACTCCACGGGGTTTTTCATTAAATCAACATCTATTAGATACAAAAAAAGCCCGAAACCTGATACACAGAATACTTCGAGCCTTTATACAGCAGTCGATACACAACTTAATTCAATTCAGCTAACTCTGCTCGCATTGAATCGATAGCTTGTTGATAATCTTCACTATCAAAAAT
>NZ_JBFRTU010000312.1:0-528 GCF_041474275.1 Vibrio sp. 10N.222.52.B7
CAAAAAAGCCGCTGATTTCTCAGCGGCTTTCTTTAAAGTGGTGGAGGGATAGGGATTTGAACCCTAGAACCGCTATTAACGGTTGCCGGTTTTCAAGACCGGTGCTTTCGACCACTCAGCCATCCCTCCAATGGCGCGTATAATATAAGGGTGGCTTTCGCTTGTAAATACCCTTATTAACTGACTGCCTTTTTTATGAACGCTTTTTGGTGTTTTTGTTCTGAATGATTATTTATTGTTCGGTTTATTAAGAAGCCGACAAAATCTAATATTCAATAAGCCAAGTATTCCCAACTTTTGTTATACGTGAAGTGTTTCTGTGCTATTAAAAAAGAAAGTATCTAATTGGCTTGCAGGTAAAGTTATGAGGGGAGTGGCTTAGGCGCATGAACTTTTAGTTTAGAACGGTGAGATCGGAATTTAAAACTAGGTATAAAGTGAATGGGTTTGAAACTGGGACTGTAGAGAGTTTTGTTAGATGAGCTTTATATTTTAAAAAGCTTCAGATGCAAAAAAGCCGCTGATTTC
>NZ_JBFRTU010000313.1:0-492 GCF_041474275.1 Vibrio sp. 10N.222.52.B7
GGTTGATACTGGCCATCGACTTGAAGATTTCAGTGTTGGCTACCGAGCCATTAGAAAGCGTTAGCGCATTATTGAGTAGCTTAAGTGTCTTTATATGATTGCGGGTGGTATAGAAGGTTGCCAAGGCATATTGCATCTCAGCTGTGTTTAACGCTTCAGAGCCTTCTAGTTGTAGGAAACTGCGTCTGGCATTGGTGTCCCCAGTTTGCGACCACAAGAAGTAAAGCGTTTCCGGTGTATCAGATTTCGATAGCTCATCAACAATGCGCTCAGACTCTTCGATACTGTGCATTAAAGAGGTAAAGCGACGCTCTTGCAGCTTAGATTGATCGATCGTTTCGATCTGTGCCGCGAGCTCTAGGCACTTTTTGTAGGCAGTGACTAATTCGAATTCTTTAATTTTGTTGATTTCGGTGGGTTGCTTCTGAACTTCAAATCGATGCCAGATGAGGTCGGTACGTGCGACACGACATTGCCCATCGTTCATGTTCA
>NZ_JBFRTU010000314.1:0-447 GCF_041474275.1 Vibrio sp. 10N.222.52.B7
CATTTCAGGAACCCAACGAAAACAGAGCAATACGAAACCTATAAATTCCGCCACCAATGCAAAAATGATGATCTTCTTCACTAACTTTCTGAGGTTAATCTTACGATCTTGCCCCAATGCTTCTTTCGCTAATGCTTGCTGTTTCAAACTTAGCCGAACACCAAACATATAGAGCAGCACTGCAGACAGGGTCATCTGCCCTAAACCGCCGACTTGCATCAAAAACATCAGCAGTATTTTGCCCGCCAGAGTGAAATGCTCACCCGTATCGACAACACCCAAGCCTGTCACACTGATTGCGGATGTGGCAGTAAACAGCGCATCTGTAAAACTAAGCCCAGTCACAGAGAACACGGGTAGCGTCAGCAAGATTGCAGAAGGGATAAGAACACCTAAGAAACTCGTAAGGATAATCTTTGGCTCTGAGCCTTTGCGCGGCTTTTTATC
>NZ_JBFRTU010000315.1:0-334 GCF_041474275.1 Vibrio sp. 10N.222.52.B7
GCTAAGGCAGACACGTCGTAAAATTATTGAGGTATCAGGTGATGGAGCTTATGACACACGGAAATGCCATGATGCTATACGAATCAAGCGAGCGGTTCCGCTCAACCCGTCATGAGAAGGGGCAGCTTTCTGGGAACAAGGGCATATCGGTAGGTTGTTAGAAACTCTACGGCTCCAACAAGAAGTGGAAAAAGCGGTATGGCTATCGTAAGCGCTCGCTATCAGAGACAGCGATGCATCGAATGAAACAGTTGTTGGGTGGGAAACTAAGCCTAATAAATTACAACGCTCAGGTTGGTGAGACTTACGCAATGATCAAAGCGCTGAATAAGCT
>NZ_JBFRTU010000316.1:0-252 GCF_041474275.1 Vibrio sp. 10N.222.52.B7
TACCACAAACTGGCTGTCGGCTAGGCGCTGCGCAATGTAACCTTCAGGCAAGTCTTCATTGTTAGTGATCCAGAGATCCAAACGCTCCTCAATCATGTCCACTTTGTAATCGAACAAATGCACTTCAATTCTCAGCTGAGGGTAAAGCTGTCTAAGCTGGTCAATCGCTGGAATGATATGCAGTGTGCCAAATGACTGAGACAAGCCTATACGGAATATTCCAGAAATGTCGTCACGCTGGCTATCCATGTC
>NZ_JBFRTU010000317.1:0-242 GCF_041474275.1 Vibrio sp. 10N.222.52.B7
AACTAACCATTGAAAACCTGCATGCTGACCATGGCTCTATTCTAAACAATGCCGATGGTACGTTTACGTTTACCCCAGAAAAAGACTACAACGGCGCGGTGCACTTTAGCTATGACGTCAAAGATGCACACGGTGGTGTAACACACACCGGCGCAACCACCAACTTAGCTGCGGTTAACGACAACCCTGATGTGACGCCTTTAACCGACAGTGTCAGTGAGGAGGCCGATAATCATCACACC
>NZ_JBFRTU010000318.1:0-319 GCF_041474275.1 Vibrio sp. 10N.222.52.B7
GTAATAGATTGGTCGCAAGCAAACAAAAGGAGCGAACATATTATGTTATCTAATCAACTAGAGCGCGCACGCGCCATCGATTTACCGACACGAGAAGCGATGCTTCAACGAGCTCCTTCTGTACAACAATTTTGGGACAACAATAAGGGCTTGTTCAGCGAGGCTTGGAAAGAATGGGAAGCAAGTGCGGAAGGCAGCCAATTGGATTTCGATGATTCGCTGTTAGATGCCCGCCTGCGTGAAGCTGTCAGAGAAGCTTGGCAAAATCCAACGAAAGAAATCGCGGTAAAAGACTTGCTCGAAGAGATCTCTCCTGGA
Source organism: Vibrio sp. 10N.222.52.B7 (assembly GCF_041474275.1). NCBI lineage: Bacteria > Pseudomonadati > Pseudomonadota > Gammaproteobacteria > Vibrionales > Vibrionaceae > Vibrio > Vibrio sp. 10N.222.52.B7. Next base: position 319 of record NZ_JBFRTU010000318.1, read on the forward strand.
G
>NZ_JBFRTU010000319.1:0-334 GCF_041474275.1 Vibrio sp. 10N.222.52.B7
ACTCTGTAGCAGATAATATCCTTAAAGCTTTTACTCAAAGTTAAAGCTATAAGAAGACATTTAAGAGTGATACACAATGCTCGGCACTTTTACTTCAAGTCGGCTTAGTGTTTATAGCACAGTGGTTTAGGTAAGGTGTTGGCGTTATATTCACAAGTGGTTCGTCCTTACATTGTCGTCGTTCTTACCTGTTTAATTAGAATCAAATAGCTAATGATTCCACCGAAGACGGGGAAGCTTAATGATAAGAATAGTATCAGTCCTTTTCTCTGAACTTCATTGTTAGCTAGTACGATTATGAGTGGTAAAAACCAAGTAATGACCGAAGATGTGA
>NZ_JBFRTU010000320.1:0-283 GCF_041474275.1 Vibrio sp. 10N.222.52.B7
TAGTAATAGTGCGTATCTAAAGGAGCAGTCAAATCACCCGCGACATCGATTCTTGTTAAGTTATAGTGGATTTGAGGGTTATTAAGCGACCAAGCATCGAGCGCTACATTTTGCCTAAACTCTAGTTCATTAATGAATCGCATCCCTTCTGGGTTACCGATATCGCCATCATTCGCTTCGCCCCAGCCTGTTCCATAAAAGTAACGAACTCTTGAAGACACATTCCAGCTGCCCCACTCCTTTGGTTGCAAGTATTGAAGTTTGACTGAAGGTTCTGCAACAA
>NZ_JBFRTU010000321.1:0-209 GCF_041474275.1 Vibrio sp. 10N.222.52.B7
GTTCGTAAGAGTGTTTCGCACTCTAAAATGGACTTCAGTGTATTGATGCAGGACTTCTTTGTATCCATCGCATCTAAAGCGGTCGTGTTTATTGGTTTGCTTATCGCTCTGTCTCAAATTGGGATTGAGCTAGCGCCACTATTAACCGGTTTCGGTGTTGCGGGTGTCATTATTGGTTTCGCATTGCAAGACACACTATCTAACTTTGC
>NZ_JBFRTU010000322.1:0-691 GCF_041474275.1 Vibrio sp. 10N.222.52.B7
CGTTTTATCGACCCAATTCCTGCGCAAATGCGTAAAGGAAAGCGTTGGTATGAAGGCACAGCAGATGCTATCTACCAAAACATGGGCTTTATGGAGTTGGAAGAACCTGATCAAGTATGTATTTTTGGTTCAGACCATATCTATAAGATGGACATCAAACAGATGCTTGATTTCCATAAAGAGAAGAAAGCGGCTCTAACAGTATCAGCATTGCGCATGCCGCTTGCTGAAGCATCAGAATTCGGTGTTATTGAGGTTGATGCTGACGGCCGTATGATTGGCTTTGAAGAGAAACCTGCAAATCCGAAGTCGATCCCGGGCGATCCAGAATCAGCGCTCGTTTCAATGGGCAACTACGTGTTCGAAGCGAAAGAGCTTTTTGCCGAACTAACGGAAGATGCTGATAGAGAAGGTTCGACACACGATTTCGGCAAAGACATTATTCCAAACATGTTCCCACGTGGTGATGTGTTTGTTTATGATTTCAGCACCAACCGTATTACTGGTGAGAAAGAAGAAGTTTACTGGCGCGATGTAGGTACGATTGACGCGTACTGGCAAGCGCACATGGACCTTCTTAAGAAAGATGCGCCATTCTCGCTATACAACCGTAAATGGCCTCTACACACTTATTACCCGCCACTACCACCAGCTACGTTTACTGATTCGGCAAATGGTCGAATTCAGATCA
>NZ_JBFRTU010000323.1:0-309 GCF_041474275.1 Vibrio sp. 10N.222.52.B7
CTCTACGGCTTCTGCAGCCGCTTTCGCAGCCATTGCGCCGTAACCTGATTCACTTACCGGGCAACGAGAATTGCTGGTCTCTGAAGACGAGTAAAAATCGCCTTCAAGTTTAATACGCTTCATCACTTCCATGCTTGGTAACGCCACTACTTTCGCAATCGCTTCTACATCAAAATCATAACTGCATGACGCTGGAACAACCTTAGTTTCACCTTCATCATTCTCGTAAGTACGACGCTCACTGAATGACGTGCTTAGGTCGGCACTGGTAATTTCCGTGATGATTGCATAATCAGCAATTGGAACGCC
>NZ_JBFRTU010000324.1:0-477 GCF_041474275.1 Vibrio sp. 10N.222.52.B7
GCTCATGCCCCACGCACCGTCGCCTGCATAAGAGATAGCTGGGCGATGAGGTGCTGCTGCTTTCGCGCCAATGATGGTCGGGAACGCGTAACCACAGTTACCAAAACTCATTGCCGCAAAGAAACTACGTGGTTTTTCAAAGCGTAAGTAGCTGTTTGCCACCGAGTTGATGTTACCGATATCGGTTGAGACCATTACGTCTTCTGGCATCGCTTTTTCTAGCTCACGCAATACTTGGCGCGGGTGAAGGTATTCACCACCAGAGAACGGAGTCTCGTGTGAGTTTTCCTCAATCATATCTAAGCTGAACGAGTCACGTTCGTGTGTCCACTCATCAAGCTCTTTTTCCCAAAGTGCTTTCTCTGTTGCGACCGTGTCTTGACGAGCGCCTTTATTGTCATCACACAACAATGCACGGCCTTCCAATCTTTCAGATAGAGCAACCGCAGCTGCTTTCGCATCACCACAGATACCAAC
>NZ_JBFRTU010000325.1:0-349 GCF_041474275.1 Vibrio sp. 10N.222.52.B7
GTTGAACATCGCTGTTCGCGTCATCTAACTTAGCGATCTCTTGTGCTGCACGCTCTGGAATACCACGTTTAGCATATAGCTGAGCCAGTAGTCGGCGGTCTGAGTTTTTCAGCTCTACGCCTTGAAGATCAGCTAGTGCTAGTGTGTTCAATGCATCGCGGTTGCGCTCTAGTCTTAACTGAATACCCACAAGTTGACGCCACCAGTTGTCTTTTTCTGGCTGAAGTTCAATCAGGCTTTCCAGTGTTGGAATAGATTGCTTCCATTGCTTTAGCTGTAGTTGCGCACCCAGTTTTAGCGAAAGAGACGACAGTTCTGATTTCGCATTGAACTTGTCGCGATTACCAAT
>NZ_JBFRTU010000326.1:0-375 GCF_041474275.1 Vibrio sp. 10N.222.52.B7
GCTTTAGATAAGCATTAGCGAAGACTGTTTTGAGCAGACTTTGAAAAAGGCGACCTTAGTGTCGCCTTTTTAATGCCTGCTATCTTTTAAACCGCGTCTGTCTAAGCTCATCAAGATAGCCCAAACGCAAAATTCAATTCTAATACTGACTCTGCTTGTTACTCATGAAAACACAAGCATCACTCTAGTCAGCATTTGAATTCAATTTCCTTAGAAGGATCATGTAATGGATTTATCTACTCTACCTGCACTGGCGGTACTTTCTGACAACGTCACTATCGTTGAACACGAAGGTGTAAAACTGGTTCGCGTTATCCACGATAAAGCAAACGCAGCGATTTCACTGTTTGGCGGCCATGTGGTGTCATTCCAACC
>NZ_JBFRTU010000327.1:0-405 GCF_041474275.1 Vibrio sp. 10N.222.52.B7
ATACTAGTCTACCCTTACAGATAAATTGGATCGGTTGCACCGGAGGCATCGCCTTCACCAAGGTGCATGATCTCATCGAGGCTCACGACACCTTGCAAAGCCAGTTCCATCGCAGAAGCCAACAACGGTTTGTAGTTTTTAGACCGCCTTGCCGTTTGAGCAAAGCCAACCGCATCATTCGATCTGAGTGCATCCATCATGTCTTGCTCTAGCTCCAACATTTCAAATACACCAATACGCCCGCGATAACCGGTTAGGTTACAGTTCTGGCAACCACGACCTTTCATGAATGGCACAGCCACTTGATTAGGGAAACGTACGCTCAACCATTGCCTGCGAGGCTCATCCAATTCATCCTCAACCTTACAATCAGTACACACTTTACGAACTAATCGCTGTGCCACC
>NZ_JBFRTU010000328.1:0-292 GCF_041474275.1 Vibrio sp. 10N.222.52.B7
GACGTTCCCTGACCTGAAAATGATTTGGTGGGCGGGCGGTGGTAACTTTACTCATCACCAAGATACAAACCGCCTGATCAAAGCGTGGCAAAAACCTGAACTAGTGGTTATTTCTGAGATCTACTGGACAGCCGCGGCTAAACACGCCGATATTGTGTTGCCAATTACTACGTCATTTGAACGTAATGATATGACGATGACCGGTGACTACAGTAATCAACATCTAGTCCCAATGAAGAAAGCGGTTGAACCTCAAGGTGAAGCGCGTAATGACTTCGATGTATTTGCAGAC
>NZ_JBFRTU010000329.1:0-209 GCF_041474275.1 Vibrio sp. 10N.222.52.B7
TTAAATAGGAATACGAACAACAGAAGCGTAATAGCAACTTGAACACCGTTTCGCTTGAAGAAATCGTAGAAAGGTTCCAACACTGTAACGCTTAGCCAGGCCACAACTTTAGAGCCCACAACTTTATTATGGCGCTGTTGTGCTTCTTTTTGTAATGCTTCACGTTGTGTTGTTGGTTCTCCGACAAACAGGGTGAATAGCATCAGAAT
>NZ_JBFRTU010000330.1:0-229 GCF_041474275.1 Vibrio sp. 10N.222.52.B7
ATCTTTTGTTCAGCCGCTCTTCGCTTATCGATCTCTTGGTTTAAAGAATAATTGAGGCTCGCGAGATCTTTAGTACGAGTGTAAACCCGGTTCTTTAAGTCACGATTCATTTGGGTGAGCTTAGCGTGCTGAAACAAGGTTTTAAGCTGGGATTCTATCGAGGTACGAAAGCTTTCTAATAGCTTGATATAGGTAGGTGTGTAGTGGTTTTCTTTCGAGTCCAAGATAC
>NZ_JBFRTU010000331.1:0-253 GCF_041474275.1 Vibrio sp. 10N.222.52.B7
ACTCATCAATATATGGATCTTCCTGTAGGCGAAACCAAACGTATTGGCGCCGGTGCCACCTATGCGCTCAATAAGAACTGGGAACTGCGCGCTTACTACGATTACATTGATCTGGACGAGCCTGAGCTTAATTACTCGAAGGGGCAAGTTATCAATGTTCAAGGCGCTTATGATAACAGTGCACACTTCTTCGGTATGCAAGCGAACTACCGCTTCCTGTAAAGCGGCAGTCTCGACCTTTCGTCGATTATCT
>NZ_JBFRTU010000332.1:0-324 GCF_041474275.1 Vibrio sp. 10N.222.52.B7
TCCTGAAACAGTATCAAGCGTAATAAAAGTTGATTAACAAAATTTGGGTACACGCTTTCATGCTCTTCGCTATGCTAATGGCCACCATTAGTGTGGACAGCATCGCGAGCAGCAATGCTCTGCAAGCCCCCCAAGCTCAATCAACTTCTGCCAATAGCTTCTCTTTCTCTGCTTCTAACATCAGTTCTGTAGAGAGCACCCCAACACCTTTTTCCAGCGCACAACCCACCGTTGAGCACCACTGTTGTGGATCGGTCTGTCTACTGAAAATGCCACCACTGATCGTTTCTGAATCTTTCGAACCGCAGATTGAATCACTGGCAC
>NZ_JBFRTU010000333.1:0-498 GCF_041474275.1 Vibrio sp. 10N.222.52.B7
GTCCCAAGGGAATTTCACACCTTTGGTTGGCCCTGTGAAGTAGTATTCCACGTGGCACTGAGCACAAACAGAAGCTTGTTGGTCTAAACGGCTTTGTTCATCAAACTTTTTACCAATCGTTTCAAATGCACGTTCAACGTAAGGACGAGTCACCTTAAGTGCTGGTTCACCATTTTTAAAGCCTTCGCTTTTGGTATCGTGACAGTCTGAACAGCCGATAGGGTTAATGATCTCGTTGCCAAGACGCGCCCACTTACCTTCGAAGTAACCATCTTCGCCACGTTCTTCAATAACACGTGCTACGTCTGGGCTCTTACAGCTCCAACATGCCATTGGCATTGGGCCTGAGCTTTCGTCCGTTGGGCCGCCAGTACGAAGCGTTTGTCGTACATCGTCAATCGCATAAAAGTGACCACGTGCCTTGTTGTAATCTTTTGCGAAGCCGTATCCAGCCCACATGATGACCATGTTGGGATCTTCTTTTAGTGCATCTTCTAT
>NZ_JBFRTU010000334.1:0-258 GCF_041474275.1 Vibrio sp. 10N.222.52.B7
GTTGCGGTGCTCTCTGTCGCCGCGCTGGGATTAGGCGTTGCCATAACGGGTTACTTACCCTCAATCTATGGCTTCTATTTCAGCACAACCCTGATGTCTGTTGGTTTTCATTATCTAGAAGCAGTGAATAAATCACTGTCTACACAACTTCTAGGTACGGAAAACTTTAGTGAATCCATGGGGAGGATTCGAGCCGCGGCATCCTTTTTCTCTATGGTGACTTTCATATGTATTATTGTCGCTAATTATGTTTTTGGT
>NZ_JBFRTU010000335.1:0-412 GCF_041474275.1 Vibrio sp. 10N.222.52.B7
GTACCTAAGGTGTAATTTTTTGTGTCGCTCATGCTTACCTTTTATTATGTACTTTTTTACTCGACGCTATCCCATCATTTCGCGGAATTTGCCATACTAGAAGTAATTTATGGTCATCTACGTTTTAGAACTTCTTTTTAAGAATTTGGAAAAATTACTAAAAATCGCGTGACAGTATTTCAGCAAGTAAAACTGGACTATGATGATGATCAATATCTACTTCTTTACGATCAAAATATGTCCAAGGGCGGATAAAAGCTAACTCCTATCGGGACGAATAATTGACTATTGCAAAGCATCAGTCGAAGGCCTTTCGTAATCACCTTCAAGCCATCAGGTGGCGATACAGTGTCACCACCTGATGGGTGGCGCTCAACAACAATTAGCTATGTCGAGGCTGAGCTTGATGCTC
>NZ_JBFRTU010000336.1:0-338 GCF_041474275.1 Vibrio sp. 10N.222.52.B7
TAGCTCATTTTTACGCGTTCCCGTAACAAAATCATCAATACTTCCAAGATGATGGCCGTACTTGGGTTCAGGAAGATTCATCTGTTCCCGTGAGTATTTATATGCTTCAAGGAAAGAGCTATGAAATTCATTTACAAAACGAACATCAAAACCAGACATTTCAAAGCCTAAGTCTAAAAATCCACTACCAGAGAAGAATGAAAAGATGATTGGTTGTTTTTGAGCTGACAAATTAGAGCCTTTATTAATTGTTAATTCTATCGGTAACGAATACCAAGCTTGTCATAATACATCATCACAAGGACTGCTGACACTTGATTTTAGTTGAAGCTGAAGGT
>NZ_JBFRTU010000337.1:0-456 GCF_041474275.1 Vibrio sp. 10N.222.52.B7
ATTATCGTATTGGGCATTGCGATGGTCACGATTACCAGCTTTTTGGCACCACAAGTTGCAAGCTCGGTCGACCCACACTATCAAAATCGTTCAGTGGCGTTAGGGCAGAGTTTGATGAATCAAATTTTGGCGCGTGGCTTTGACGAACATAGTGATTTTGATGGTGGTCTGGTGCGCTGTGGGGATGCAGGTGCGACCGCTTGTTCTGCTCCCAATGAACTCGGAGTGGATGGTTCAGAGGCAACCCCCGCAGCTTTCAATGATGTTGATGATTATATCGGTTGTTGGTACACCGATACTACGGAGTCAGCGTGTGTCTCATCAACGAAGTACCCGCTCGCTAATATCCTAGACGAAAATATTGAAGACAGTTATGCCAATTTTCGTGTTGAGATTTCGGTGGTGTATGATCAAAACATGGACGGAACTGACGATAATACTATTGGTACGATGAAG
>NZ_JBFRTU010000338.1:0-265 GCF_041474275.1 Vibrio sp. 10N.222.52.B7
ACTTCTTATTAGCGCCTGTGTACGGTATTACAACCGCAGCCGACTATGTCGTATTCAACTCACTTGAATTTTGGACAGGTAAAAACCCAATCAGTGGCTCGCCACACGTATTTGATACAAAAACAGATACACACTTCGAAGTGAACGACGACCTAGACCCAAGCCTGAAAGAAGCACCTGTGGGGCCAATTTCAAACAATCGCACGATTGAAACGGGTGAGATGATTAAGATTGACGAAAACACGGTTCAAATGGACATCGTCTA
>NZ_JBFRTU010000339.1:0-468 GCF_041474275.1 Vibrio sp. 10N.222.52.B7
GACGTACTGTCTGGATACATGTAAGGCGGATTCCCGAACCCAAATACACCTTTCACTGGAGAGCGGTAAGGCGAACCATCTAACCATTTAGATAGAATTCGGTTCTTTTTACTTATATCAAACGTTGCAATCTGTTGATTCAATAAATTAAGTAGCTCATTGTCATTTGAACGAATAACCATGGCTGCTTTGATGTTCTTCCAGCGATCAAGTACATGGTTGACCGCTAAATTCTCGACTCCGCTTTTATGAGCAAGATCCATTGTGGTCACAGGCTCAGCCAGCAAACCATCAACCGAGCCGTCTTCTAATGCGCGAATAGCATCAATGGCCGTATCGAACTCAACTCTCTCAATCGAACTAAGCTGCACGCCAGATCGCTCCAGGTCGATACTATCTCGAACCATGGCAATTCGCCTCTTGCCCTCTTGCTCAATTTTATTGTTGAGGTGATCATCGGTAGGAAGA
>NZ_JBFRTU010000340.1:0-317 GCF_041474275.1 Vibrio sp. 10N.222.52.B7
CCAAACGCCCATCGTAATGGTTGGGACAAGGTGAAGGCCTGAACATTTAGAAGAGGGAGGAGTCTTGTCAAACTTGTCGATACCCACTACGCCGACAGGCGATTACTATCAACAGCGTAATGATAGGCAACCATCCTTCAACAGCGATCTATTCACTCAATTGCTCCGATCTGAAAATTTACAGCAAGCATGGCGTCAAGTTAAAGCCAACAAAGGTGCGGCAGGTATCGATGGCATGACCATCAACGCCTTCCCGCTTTGGCTACAACAAGGGGGCTGGCAGCAATGTAAATCTCAATTAGAGTACGGTGAATATA
>NZ_JBFRTU010000341.1:0-340 GCF_041474275.1 Vibrio sp. 10N.222.52.B7
GCAGCACCTTTGATTATTTCGACACTTTTAAGCATGTCGGGATCGATTGAAATACCGCTAGAATTGATAAATGCGTATGGACCACCATCAAATGAACCTGGCTGAGAAGAGCCATCGACTAAAATCTTAACGCGTTTACCTTCCATGCCACGAATGTTGATAGTCTGTGCGCCTTGGCGAGAGCTTGAATTCATCGTTACACCCGGAGTGTATTCGAAGATTTCATTCACATCTTTCGCCATGTTCTCTTCAATTTGCTTATCCGAGATGACAGTAACAGAAGCAGCAGTATTGATAAGTGTTTGATTCGTACGAGTTGCCGATACAACAACCTCGTCAA
>NZ_JBFRTU010000342.1:0-448 GCF_041474275.1 Vibrio sp. 10N.222.52.B7
TACATAACACCTTCTAAACTTTCCCCAATGAAGATTGTGGTTAACGCAGGAAACGGCGTTGCAGGACGTGTCATTGATGCTTTAGAGAAGAAATTTAAAGAACTCAGTGCCTCTATCACCTTCATCAAGGTTCACCATACTCCTGACGGAAATTTCCCTAATGGTATTCCCAATCCATTGATTATAGAAAACCAAATAGCGACTCGAAATGCTGTGCTAGAACATTCGGCCGATCTAGGGATTGCGTGGGATGGTGATTTTGACCGCTGCTTTTTCTTTGATGAAAAAGGCAATTATATTGAGGGTTACTATATTGTCGGGTTGCTCGCTGAAGCATTTTTGTTAAAAGAGCCTAACGCCACCGTGTTGCACGATATGCGTATGACATGGAACACGATTGAAGTCGCCAATAAGCTTGGTGGGAAGGCTGTTGCAGTCAAAGCTGGGC
>NZ_JBFRTU010000343.1:0-360 GCF_041474275.1 Vibrio sp. 10N.222.52.B7
GGCTTCCGCAGCAATATCGCATCAGCGTGTGATATTAGCGAAAGCATCTTACTCGGTGATGTAAAAGTGGGTGAGGGTTGTATCTTGCGCCGCGTTATCATTGATAAAGACGCAGATATCGCACCGGGTACACAGATTGGTGTAAATCTGACAGAAGACAAAAAGCATTACCACGTATCTGACGATGGTGTCGTAGTGATTTCTAAAGGAGCACGAGTTGGTTACTAAGACTCTCTCGGTACTTTTTGTAGCGTCTGAAGTTGAAGGCTTGATTAAAAGTGGTGGCTTGGCTGATGTAGCCAAGGCACTGCCGAAAGCGTTGCAAACACTCGAACAGGACGTTCGAGTGACTATCCCCGC
>NZ_JBFRTU010000344.1:0-375 GCF_041474275.1 Vibrio sp. 10N.222.52.B7
CTATGGTTCAAACTATGGGAACGCATTTTGGGATGGTCGCCAAATGACATTTGGTGATGGCGACCAATCTATGTACCCGTTAGCGACATGGGATGTAATTGCCCATGAGGTTAGCCACGGTTTTACTGAACAAAACTCCGGACTTGAGTACCGTGGAATGTCAGGCGGTATGAATGAATCTTTCTCAGATGTGGCCGCTGCCGCATTAAGTGAATTTGTGCACGGTAGCTTCAATTGGAAGATGCGCGAGCATGTAATGAAAAATAGTGATGCAATGCGTTACTTCATTCAACCAAGCCAAGATGGTATATCTATTGACCACATCAACCAATACTATAGCGGCATTGATGTACACCACAGTTCAGGAGTCTTTAA
>NZ_JBFRTU010000345.1:0-249 GCF_041474275.1 Vibrio sp. 10N.222.52.B7
CATAATCGAAACCTTCACATCTGTACTTAATCAAAGCGCACTCAAGCCTCATCGGTTGATCGTGGCTTTCAGTGGCGGTGTTGATTCTCGAGTCTTATTGGAGTTAGCAGCACAGTACGCACAAACTTATGACATTGAGTGCTGCGCGGTGCACGTTCACCACGGTTTAAGCCAGAATGCTGATCACTGGGCAGAGCAGTGCCAAACATGGTGTGATGCTTTGTCAGTTTCGTTAGCTGTAGAGCGAGT
>NZ_JBFRTU010000346.1:0-364 GCF_041474275.1 Vibrio sp. 10N.222.52.B7
ATTCCAAACGATATGAAAAGTGACGTAATTGGTAAAATGGAGATGGTGTGGGTCGCGGCATCAAGCCACTATGTTCACAAGCGTTCTGGTGAATTCGATCAGAAGGCGAGAGAAAGTTACAGGGTTATTGCCATTGCAGACACCGCACGCGATCAGCCAGCACTAAGCATCAATATTCTAGAGAAACAGCCACGTTTAACCGTGACAAGCTTTCCTGCGAAAGTAGAGGCTTTGACATCAGGACTAGGGATTGGCACCTTACCGAATAGTGTCGCTAAACCTTTGATTGAATCTGGCGTACTACAGCAGATCTCCGGTACAGAACCACAACCGATCGATATTGTTATGGCTTGGCGACGCAACA
>NZ_JBFRTU010000347.1:0-366 GCF_041474275.1 Vibrio sp. 10N.222.52.B7
GTCTGGGATTTCGTCAAACCACATCACGCCAAATAGAGTCACAAACACCAACCCCGAGTATTCCGCGAGAGCAATTTGGTTTGCTGGCGCTTTTTTATAAGCCACCACCACAAGGGCATGATACCCAAGAACGAATAGGTTGATTGCCATAATCCACCCAACATGACGCCATTCAATCGCCGCCCATGCAGGCAGAGCAAGAGCCAACGCCAGCGGCAGAGTCATTACACTGGTCCAAAATAGTGTCGAGATAATGTGTTGTTCTGCGTGAAGACGTTTGATCAAGATATTGCCGACACCCATAGCGAGCGCGCTGCCTAAGCCTGCAATAGCGGCCCAGTGAAATTGCTCTGGACGCAACACGAT
>NZ_JBFRTU010000348.1:0-274 GCF_041474275.1 Vibrio sp. 10N.222.52.B7
ATATAAAACAAAGATGCAGCAATAATCGAACGGTTGTTGCTGCATTTTTTGATCCTGCCTATCACAACACCGTTTCTTATTCTCATTTACGTCTTTTATTACCATTCGGCAACCATTCCTGCTAGCTAATCACTCAGCCAATTTCCCAAATAGCAAGGCTACGAAAATATAAATGTCCAACAATCAACCACCTAATATTTTGATAGTTGAAACTAATTGAAAACAATCGAGATAACCCTTTATCAAACAACAAGCCAGTCAACATAACCAACCT
>NZ_JBFRTU010000349.1:0-454 GCF_041474275.1 Vibrio sp. 10N.222.52.B7
GCTAAACCTTGCTATTAGCCATGAGAGCGATGAAGGCTACAATGTTAAGCCCGTACCTGGCTTAAATGATGGCGACCGCCATGGCTTTGAAACGTTGAATGGTTTGGTTGGTTATACTCATAAGTTGAATGAACAATTCAGTGTATTTGGTAATGTTCGTGCTTATGAGAATATTTACCAATATGACAATACATATAGTACACGTAGTTATATGGAGTCTGAAAAAGACGATTTATCAGTGTCGATTGGTGGTACTTATCAAGGCAGCCAATTACACTCTGAGATGCAAGCAACAGTACAAAGCCAAGATTCTTGGAACTATCAATTTGGTGAAAGCAAAACCTCTGGAACTCAAGACGAATTAGAACAAAACAATGTTCAGTGGGTCAGTAGCTATAAATTGAACAAGAATGTTGTGTTAGCTGGTGGCGTTGATTGGCGCGATGAATCATAT
>NZ_JBFRTU010000350.1:0-532 GCF_041474275.1 Vibrio sp. 10N.222.52.B7
TGCTTTAAACTTACCAAGCCCTAGTACACAAGTTTCTCTGAATTGGTTACTGACATCGGTTGATCACGCCTTGGTGAAACAACGCAATGTTGGTGGTGCGATTCATATCAACTGTCCGTTCCCAGAACCTCTATATTCTGCGAATAGCGCGGAAATGTATACGGAATACACATCCAGTGTCGCTGGGTGGAAATCGGGAACAGGTTGTTACAGCCAAACGTTTTTACCTAATCAAGTGAATACACAACCGATTGCTCCAGGTGAGTATCTTGGGCGTAAGGGTGTGGTTATTCTCGGTTCGCTCGATATTGAACAAGCGACAAAAGCTCAGCAGTTTGCCACTACATTAGGTTGGCCAGTTTTTTGTGACCCTCAATCAGGTGTCACAAGTGATTGGAAACATTATGATCTGTGGATGCAGAGTGATGTAGCGAAAGAACAACTTAACCAATGTGATTTTATCCTTCAGTTCGGTGAGCGCATTGTTTCTAAGCGCCTTAATCATTGGATAAAGTCGCAAGCATCATCATTC
>NZ_JBFRTU010000351.1:0-264 GCF_041474275.1 Vibrio sp. 10N.222.52.B7
ATGCGAGCAGGTCTTACCTATGATCCTGAAATTAGTGCGTCACACACTTCAACATTGCTTGGTATGATCGATAGCGGTTTAGGTTCTGCTATTTTATCCTCAACCATCGCTTCATTACATGCTCATGAGAACTTGAGATTTATCCCAATAGTAAAACCAATTCAATATCGTTCAATTGGGCTAATTACAAGAAAAGAAACTCACCGACAGATCATCGATGAGTTTAATCTAATGCTCAGAAAGCAAGTCAGTCTCAAACTGTAG
>NZ_JBFRTU010000352.1:0-348 GCF_041474275.1 Vibrio sp. 10N.222.52.B7
CTTATCAAACAACGGATAAGTCCGTGACTCGAACCTATCGTGTTGATGATGACTTGATCACCATTGAGTTCAATTCTGGAAGCAGTCGAACTGACTCTAGACTAGTGATGCGCATTCAACAACAGGGCGAGATGCTAACTTGCAACCAATGCCCAGCGATACAATTGAGTAACGTCTGGACACTTATTGAGAAGCCTTTGAAAGACAGTTCGAATTAGAAAAGAGCGCCATTCAGCCATAGGTGAGCGGCGATACTGACGGCATAGCCAATCATGATCACTGGCATCCATTTCAGGTGCCCAAAGAAGGTGTATTTTCCATGCGCTGCCCCCATTAACGCCACACCTG
>NZ_JBFRTU010000353.1:0-352 GCF_041474275.1 Vibrio sp. 10N.222.52.B7
GATGGTAAAGATTGACATCTTAAGTTCAAATGATTTATTTGCCATAATAAAAACGTGTAATACCGGCCGAACACAACTTCTGGCTAAGCGATAATTAGGAACAGTTTGGCCACCAACAACCGCTACATTATTATCAAATGATGATCCTTGTCGATGTTACACATAGAAAAAGGATGGTTATTTTTATTCTTCTATCAGTAATACAATGACGACTTGATCCTGACTTAAAGTGTTTCAATGTTAAAAAGGTCGCACATCAAGATATCCAATCTAGATTTAGACTCCTTATGGTTAAATAACCGCCTTAAAGTTACGAACATTGTGAATGGTTATATCTAGCTTTCTACTTAAC
>NZ_JBFRTU010000354.1:0-243 GCF_041474275.1 Vibrio sp. 10N.222.52.B7
CTATAGTTCACCTCGGTATGTCTGGCTCACTGCGCGTGTTAGATGCCGATTTCCCAGCGGCAAAGCATGATCACGTGGATCTCAAGCTCACTAATGGTAAAGTATTACGCTACAACGATCCGCGCCGCTTTGGCGCTTGGCTGTGGTCGGCGCCTGATGAGATACATACTGTATTACTTGGTTCTGGCCCTGAACCACTAACCGATGACTTCAACGCTGATTACATTGCCGAGAAAGCAGAAA
>NZ_JBFRTU010000355.1:0-382 GCF_041474275.1 Vibrio sp. 10N.222.52.B7
TGTTTGGGTAGCAAACAACTGGAATGTTATCCCTGCATTACTTGATAAAAACCCAGACCGTCGTACAGCAACCATGGGGGGTGGTAATGGCATGGTAGTGGTTTACGGCATCGCGCAGCCTGTTCAAAACCCATTAATCGGTCAAGTTCGTCCAATAAACCAAAACCTGATAAACACATAAAATAAAAGAAGCTGAATAGTTAATATTCAGCCTCTTTATTTTTGAATCAGCTTAATAGCATTAACCCTAGAGGTGAAAACACATGAATTCATTATTAACGAGTACATTATTATGGGGTGGAATAATTACCCTTACAGCTGGTTTACAAGGCATCATTCTTGATAAGTACTTACAGCTTAGTTATAAAATATCTATCACCTG
>NZ_JBFRTU010000356.1:0-247 GCF_041474275.1 Vibrio sp. 10N.222.52.B7
AAATAGTGGCTATCAGTGTTGCGTTACTGGCTTCGACAGCAACACATGCAAAAATCTCGCAGTGGTCACTGGGCGTTGCCGCCTCTTATTCTCCGGCTGTCTATAAAGATACACCGTCAAACCGCGCTGTGATTCCTATGATTGGCTATGAAGGTGAGCACTTTTTCATGCGTGGATTCAGTGCGGGTTATCGCTTACTTCCTGCGGGCTCACCACAGAATATCGTGTTTCGAGCGGTTTATGTTGT
>NZ_JBFRTU010000357.1:0-312 GCF_041474275.1 Vibrio sp. 10N.222.52.B7
TGGCACAAAGGGTTCTCTAGAAGAAACAAACTTCCATGGTGTTTCTGAAGTCACAGAGCTTACGGTTCTTAACTACCCTGAAACTTGTTCGTTTGCTTACAATGCAACGGCTGGTGCGGTTGATGTGTCTAACGGCAAAGACATGAGCAAGGTAAGCTACAAGTTCCCTAAAGGCTTAGCTAATTATGATGATCTTGTGACTTCTTCTCCAATCTCAACTTTGATTGAGAAAGAGCTAGATGGCGCACCTTATAGCGAAGCAACGGGTATTCAAGTTCTAACGGCTCTTGGCCTTGGTGACTTGTTGAACAA
>NZ_JBFRTU010000358.1:0-213 GCF_041474275.1 Vibrio sp. 10N.222.52.B7
ATTCAAACAAACGACTGTCACCTTCTTGTTTCGAAATCAGCCCCAATTTACGACGCATCATCTGACTGAAATAACCATTCATTTGTGGTTCGTATTGTTCGAGTGCAGCCTCAAGTTCGGCTTTATCCACCAGAGGCGAAAGTGAGTGCGCCAGTGCCGATAGGTTCCACAATCCAATTCTAGGCTGTTGATTGAAAGCATAACGACCTTGGT
>NZ_JBFRTU010000359.1:0-530 GCF_041474275.1 Vibrio sp. 10N.222.52.B7
GATGTGATGGATGAAGTCTTCGGCACCGACAACATAAAACAAAAAGGCGGTGCGATTGGCTTATTGACACATAACCAACTATCTCGCAGTTCTGTATATAGCCAAGCTTTAATCCTAGCGCTGATCCCATTTGTTAACCCTAAGCACTTCCCTGCTTAGTCTTGTTTAAGAAACACGATATTTCGCCTCTCTAGAGGTAATATCATTGAGCGGGATAAAAACAAAAAACGCTAACCTATGGTTAGCGTTTTATCAAGTTCTTAGGCTTACTGTTTAAATGCTTACTTAAGTAACAGCTCTGCAATTGCCGCTTTCTCTTGCTCAGATTTAGCCTTTAGCTCATTAGAGCCTCGCGTTATCGTAGCCACACCCACACCTAACATTTGGCTCACCTGTCTTTGTGACATGTCCCCTTTCATAAGTTCACAAAGAATATTCACTCGAGCGACCAAAGCATCTCGCTCATCAGGTGTCATCATCATGGTCAACAACAGTTCATGCTGATCTTTCTCAGCCGCTGTTTTTACCCT
>NZ_JBFRTU010000360.1:0-231 GCF_041474275.1 Vibrio sp. 10N.222.52.B7
ATAAAAACCGACCCAATAGCAATGATGGCCTGCATCAACAGTGCTTGATGAGAGAAGTCCATCGACTCGTGATATAAACGTTTAGCCGTGTCTTCCGCGTACATAGAAAGCTCATCAAAATGGCTTAACTGCACATCAATGAGTTGTTCGATCTCCACTCTTTGCAGAGCAATGCTCTCATGTAGCTTCACGGTTTCCATATGCGTTGACACAGATCCTTGCGCTGAAAAT
>NZ_JBFRTU010000361.1:0-286 GCF_041474275.1 Vibrio sp. 10N.222.52.B7
TACTGTATGGCTTTGTAAGTTGAATCGTTACATAGATACAAAAAATTCACTTTACTGTGCTGCCTTATCACAGGGCAGAGTAGCAAAGTGAATTGGAGCTACTTACTTACGACTTAGTCGTTTGGGGAGAATATTAGAAGTCGTATGAACCACCGAAGCTCACACTGTTGAACGCCAGCGTATGGTCATCAGTTTTGAATGAACTATTATTTCCAATGTAGTAATCATCTACACTAACCGCATCAGCTTGCGAAATTAGGCGAAGTGTTAAGTGCTCAACTGGTGT
>NZ_JBFRTU010000362.1:0-354 GCF_041474275.1 Vibrio sp. 10N.222.52.B7
CTTGGATACCAACAACGAAGTCGTTGTCAGCACCTTTAGCTGTTACATCTCCGCTCGCATCTTTCACTTCGCCGAATGAATCACCTTCTAGATCCATTAGGTAGCTACCGTATACACGGATTTCAGGACGAGCCCAGAAGCTGTCACCCATTGCCCATGCTTGAGCAACAGTAAATTTAGCGCCACCAAAGTCAACGTTGTCTACTTCACCAGCGTTATAGCCAGCTTCGAAGATAGTACGCATTGTGTCGTTCCACTTATACATTGGACGAGCCACGATAGAGTATTGGCTTGAATCATGCTTATCAACACCTAGGTCTGAACCTGCTAGGTATGCAAGTTGGTGACCCATTT
>NZ_JBFRTU010000363.1:0-284 GCF_041474275.1 Vibrio sp. 10N.222.52.B7
GTTTGGGCGGTTATCTCAGGTGCTATCGCGATGGTGATGCTGTGGATTGGTGGTACTCAATCAATCCAAGCTCTGCAATCTATTACGATTATTGCAGCACTGCCGTTTACGATCATTCTTTTGATTGGTTGTGTGAGCTTGTTGAAAGGCCTACTGACAGAAGTCGGTAAAGGGCAAGAAACCGTAACTCAAACTACAAAATAAATCGTGAATTAAGTAAGTCGCTAGATAGAGATTTACTTTACTCAGCATGATTCAAAGCTCTCTTGTACTTGGTGCAAGAG
>NZ_JBFRTU010000364.1:0-334 GCF_041474275.1 Vibrio sp. 10N.222.52.B7
CACACAACATCGCTTTTCTGCGGCCAATAAGATCAGAAATTCGCCCCCAAAAAACAACACCCACAGCAAAAGCAATAAAGTAAATCGACAAGGTTTGACTTGCACTTGCCATTGATACACCAAAATAATCAACTAAGTGCGGCAATACTGGGCTGTAGATAGTTTCAACAATTTGGGGGAACATCAGCAGAATGATGATCAGTCCCATATGGGGTTTTTTATTCATATTATTCTCTTCTAAAACTGGAATAAGAGAAGTATATGGATTTCATTTGTGTTCAAATATCAACAGTAGAACAACAAACATCAAAATAAGGACAAATCATGTTGATCG
>NZ_JBFRTU010000365.1:0-389 GCF_041474275.1 Vibrio sp. 10N.222.52.B7
AGCATGGGGAATCAACGTCAGCACAGTACCTGAAACCAGAAGAAAGCTAGTGCTCTTCACCGACGGTGCTGACGAAGGAGACACGTTTGACCAACTGGTTAACGCAGGGTTCTGTACTAACGCAATCAATCAATATGGCATCGAAATGAACTTCATCGGCTATGGCGTCAGCTCATCTCGAATCGCCCAATTCGAGAACTGTGCCGGGGATCCACAACGCGTGTTTAGTGCCACCAGCACGGCTCAGCTCAACGAGTACTTTTCCGATATTTTAGCGGTTGAATACTCGGCAACCATCAAACTCACTCGCTAATCCAAACAAAGCGTTTGATTGGAAACACCTGAATTTAAGCATTGAATTAAAAACAAACAAGTTAAAAACAATATGG
>NZ_JBFRTU010000366.1:0-312 GCF_041474275.1 Vibrio sp. 10N.222.52.B7
ATATTTTCTGTTTGTCGTTGCTGCTTGTTTAAAGCGCTTTCCACTTCTATACCGTCGTGTTGCAACTGGTTCGAAATGTTGCCGAGCCCTTGGATCGATCCTTGTACTTGACCAACAAGTTGACAAATATCTTCTAATACGGTGTTAAATGACTTGGCAATATCCGCAATTTCATCTGAACCGCTGTCTTCCGCTTTAACGGTAAAGTCACGTTGTTGGGATACGTGCAACATGGTTGCGTTTAACGAGGCTATCTTCTTAGCGACACGCGATGAGATCCCAAAGGACAGCGCGATCAGTAATCCAGTGACG